>JARRQM010000035.1:0-8685 GCA_037381765.1 Kineosporiaceae bacterium | reverse complement strand
CTCCGGTGCGGGCGCGTCGTAGGTGAAGGACATCGCCCAGGTGTCCGGGTCTCCCCGGGGCACCGGTCCGTAGTGGGTCACCCACAGGGCGTCCCGGGCCGCCTGCCCCGGCGGCAACCACGTCGACTCGGTCATCCCGCTCCCGTTCGCCCGCCGGCCCGGCCCGCACAGGAGTGCAGGTGTTCCCACGTGACGACGAGCACGGTACCGGGCGCGGTGAGTGGTCACGTCCGGCGGGTGCTGTCACCAGGGCGTGCCATCCGTTCCGGTCCCTCGGGCCGGTCACCCGGGTGCGGCCGGACCCGGGACGGAGAGGGCGAGCAGGAGTTCGAACCGGATATCCGGATCGTCCAGGGCGGTCCCGAGCAGTTCCCGCACCCGTTTCATCCGGTAGCTCACGGTCTGCGGGTGCACGTACAGTTCAGCGGCCACCTCGCCGCGCGCCCCCCAATGCCGCAGCCAGCTGGCGAGGGTCGACAGCAGCCGTTCCCGCTGCGCCCCGGGCAGGCCGTCGAACGGGGCCAGCCGCCGCCCGGCGAGCTCGGCGAGGGCACCCGGGTCGCCGCGCAGCCCGAGGGTGCCCAGGTGGTCTTCGGTGAACAGTGGCCCGGGGCCGGCGCGGCCATCCCGGAGCCCGACCGCCAGCTCGGCGAGGCGGACCGCCTCCGGCAGCCGGGGCCAGGGCAGGGTCAGGCCGACCACCGCGGCCCGACCGGTGAGGGCGTCGGCGAGGGCGCCGCGGGTGCGGCGCGGCCCGGGGCGGAGCAGAACCACGACATCCCGTTCCCGCTCGACGACGAGCCCCTCCGCGCCGAACCGGAAACGGGCGTCCCGGGCCTGTTCCGGTGGGAGTAGCAGGGGCGTGACCGTCGCCGGCAACGGCCACCCGGCGGCCGTCGCTGCGGCCCGGACCGCCGGTTCCGCGCCCCCGCCGCGCAGCAGCAACTCGGCGAGCTGGTGGCGGCGCCGGTCGGGCTCGCCGGCAAGCTCCCGCACCTGGCGGGTATAGCCGTCGGCGGCGGCCGTGGCGAGGCCGTCCAGGAAGGTGGTCACCGCCCCGGACAGGTCGATCAGGTCCTCGACCTCGACCGGACGCAACTCGGCCAGGGTCCGGGAGGCCAACCGGAGGAGCACCCGGGAAGCTGCGCGCAGGGCCGGGAGCAGGGATTCCGGGCCGTGGCCCGACCGCGCCTCGGCGGCACCGAGCCCGACGAACACCTCGCGGACCCGCGGGGACAGGGCCTCCCCGTCGGTTCCGAGCAGGTCGAGGAACCCCTCCAGGGCGACCCGGACGCCGGTGCGGATGTCCTGGGCGAGCTTGTCGCGCCCGAGGTCGCGCCCGGGGCCGTTCTCGGGGTCGTTTCTGGCTCCGGTCCCGACCCCCGTCGGGGGCCCGGCCCCGGTGCCGACCCCCGTCGGGGTTCCGGCTCCGGTACCGGCCACCGCTCCGACCACGGCCCGGACGACCTCGTCCAGTTCCGGGCGGATGGCCGCGGCCAGTTCCGGTGGCAGGCGCCGCCACGGGGTTGCCTCCGCACTCACCCGATCATTTTGTCATCCGGTGATAGTTCCGGGCACCGCCGACCGGGGCCCGGGGAGGAGATTCCCCTCACCTCCCGGGGCGACGATGGACCCGTGACCCCCGGCGTGATGATGCACCCGTCACCCCGAGGTGATGATGCACCCGTCACCCCGAGGTGACGATGCACCCGTCACCTGGGGGTGACGATGCAGGGAAGGAGGGGGCGGAGCCACCGTCCCCGGACCCATTCGGGAGGTTTCCGTGGAGCAGCGTGCCAGTCGCGAGCACGTCGTCACCATGTGCCGGACCATGCTGGAACGCGGCTACCTGAAAGCCACCGAGGGCAACGTGTCGGTCCGGGTCCCGGGCCGGCAGCTGTATGCGGTGACCCCGAGTAACTATGACTACACCCGGATGCGTCCCGAGGATGTCTGCCTCGTCGACTTCGACGGCCAACACCTCCCCGACCCGGACGGGGTCGGGCTCGCCCCCTCGATCGAGGCCGGGCTGCACGCGGTGGTCTACCGTGACCGGCCCGACGTGCACGCCGTCGTGCACACCCACCAGCCCTACGCCTCCGCGCTCGCGGTGCTCCGTCGGGAGATCCCGGCGCTCACCGACGAGCAGGCCCGGTTCCTCGGCCGCCGGGTCGCCGTCATCGACTATGCCCCGTCCGGAACGAGTTGGCTCGCCCGTAACGCCCGCAAGCAGGTGGCTTCCGGGGACAACGCGTTCATCCTGGCCAATCACGGCGTCCTGGTCCTCGGGGCCGACCCGGACCGGGCCGTATTCACCATGGCCCTGCTGGAGAAGGTGTCCATCGCCTACCTGATGGCGCTGGTCGCCGAGTCCGGGAAGGTCCGCACCGTACCCGCCGCCATCCGGGAGATCGCCGTGGCCAAGCTCCGCGCGGACCAGAAGCGGGTCGCCGCCCAGGTCACCGCCGCGGTCCCGGCAGCCGAGGCCGCGGCGTCCGGAGTGTCCGGAGCGTCGGGAGGGACGGCCGGGGCCGGAGGGCCGGACGGATCCGGTGGGCAGGACGGCCCGGCCGGTACGGACCTGCCCAGCGCTGATGCCGAGGCCGCCCGGATCGCCGCCGCCCCGCCGGTGACCCCGCCGACGGTGACGACCCCGGTCCCCGGCGGGGAATCCGCCGCTCTCGGCTACGCGATCAGCACCTACCCCGATACCGACGACGTGATGCGCCGGCTCGACGCCCTGCTCGCCCAGCCGGTGCGCGGGCTGCGGCATGACGCGCTACGTGACGTCCTCGATCACTTCGCGACACGGTGCCGGGCGAGTAAGGAAATCACCGACCGGGCGAAGGCCCGGATCCCCGGCGGGGTGCAGCACAACCTCGCCTTCAACTACCCGTTCCCGCTCGCCGTCGACCGGGCCGAAGGCGCCCACCTCGTCGACCGGGACGGGAACACCTACATCGACTTCCTCCAGGCAGGCGGCCCGACGATCCTCGGCAGCAACTACGCCCCGGTGAACGAGAAAGTCGCCGAAGTGGTCCGCGAATCCGGTCCGGTGACCGGCCTGTTCCACGCCTACGAGCTGGAACTCGCCGAGATCATCCACCGGTACCTGCCCCATGTCGAGATGTACCGGTCCCTGGCCTCGGGCACCGAGGCAGTGATGGCCGCGGTCCGCGCGGCCCGGGCATTCACCGGGAAACGCATGGTGATCAAGGTCGGCGGGGCGTACCACGGCTGGTCCGACACCATGGTGTACGGGCTGCGGGTCCCCGGGACGTTCCGGATGAACGCGAAGGGCATTCCGTTCGGGGCGACCTGGAACACCCGCGAGGCCTTCCCGCACGATCTGGGCCGGCTCCGGCGGAAACTGATCGAGAACCGGGCCCGCGGCGGTACCGCCGCCATCATCGTCGAACCCCTCGGCCCGGAGTCCGGAACCCGGCCCGCCCCGTACGGGTTCAACGCGGCGGTGCGCCGGCTGTGCGACGAGTTCGGGGCCCTGCTCGTCTTCGACGAGGTGGTCACCGGCTTCCGGGTCGGCATGGGCGGGGCAGCCGGGTACTTCGGGGTCGTCCCGGACCTCACCGTGCTCGGCAAGGCCGTCGCCGGCGGGTACCCGATGGCCGGCGGGGTCGGCGGGCGGGCCGACATCATGGCGGTCTTCGGTTCCGGGCTGGACGGCAAATCCGGGGCGCACGTCCAGGTCGGCGGCACCCTGTCGGCGAACCCGCTGTCCAGCGCCGCCGGATACTTCGCGATCGAGGAGATGGCCCGGACGAACGCCCCGGTGATCGCCGGACGGGCCGGCGACCGGCTCACCGCGGGCCTGCAGCGGTTGATCGCCCGCTACGGGCTGCCCTACGTGGCCTACAACACCGGGTCGATCGTGCACCTGGAATCCAGCGGGGTGATGCTGCTGGACATGCACCATCCGGTGAAGCTGCTGCGGGAGAACAAGGCCCGGAAACGGCTGATGGAACAGCTCGGCGCCGCCTACGCCGCGCACGGGGTGATCACCCTCGCCGGGTCACGCTTGTACACCTCGATGGCCGACACCGATGCGGTGATCGACGACGCCCTGGACCGTTTCGATGCGGTGTTCTCCCTCGTCGAAGGGACCTGATCGGCGCGGGGTGCGGTCAGCTCTCCTCGGGGCGGCGCGCGACGAGACGTTCGATGATGCCGAGCGAGAACCGCTCGTGCTCCTCCACGGGCAGCCCCAGCCGGTGCACATGCGGCAGGCTCCGGTGCCGCCAGTGCTCCCCGTACAGCGGGATCGAAACGAGATCCCTCGTGGCCTGGGCCCAGCGCACCGGCCACGCCGTGGACATGACGTGGTCGGCGAGCAGGAGGAGGCCGCCCGGGCGGAGTACCCGGACCATTTCGGCGAGGGCCCGGGGCGGGTCGGTGATCCCGCAGAGCGCGAAGGAGCACAACACGGAGTCGAACCGGGCGTCAGGGAAGGGCAGCGCATGCGCGTCGCCCTGCCGCAGGTCCGCCGGGCGGCCGAGGTCGGCGGCCCGGCGCCGGGCCTGGCCGAGCATGCCCTCGCTGAGTTCCACCCCGGTCAACTGCACCCGGGCGGGGTAGTGCGGGAGGTTGAGTCCGGTGCCCACGCCCACCTCCAGCACCTCGCCGGTGGCCCGGCCGCACAGCCAGGGGCGGGTCGCGGCGAGGTAGCGCCGCTCGACCCAGGCGAGTTTCTCGTCGTAGTCGGCGGCCTGCCGGTCCCAGAGCCGGCGCAACCGGCGCTCCCGTGCCGTGTCCCGGTACATCCGGCCAGCCTAGGAGGTCCCGGAACGCCCCTCGGCCGGCGGCCTCCGGGCGGTCCCCGTTCGGCGGCCGTTCGGCGGCCGCCGCGCAGGTTCAGGCCGGGGCGGCCTCCCCGTGCCGGGGGAGGAAGGCTGCGAACAGGACCCCGGGGGCGGCGAGGACGGCGAGGGTGAGCAGGGCCCGGTGCGGGTCACCGACGACGGACTGCACGGCCAGGACGAGGACCGCCCCACCGAGGTTGCCGGCCAGCATCAGCACCCCGGTGGCGGTGGCGGCGAGGTCGGGGCCGACCCGCAGCTCCGCCCAGTCCAGGGCCACCGGGAGCCCGGCGAGCAGGACGAACCCCTCGGCGGCGAGGACCACCCCGGCGGCGAGCGGCCCGTGCGTGACGGCGAGCAGCGGGAAGGTGGCGACCGTGGCCACGGTCGTGGTGAGCATGAGGGCGCGCCGCCGGTCCCACCGTCCGGCTGCGGCCGGGAGCACCGCCGCGCCGACGATGCCGGCCACCGTGGTCAGGGCGATCAACGTGCCGGCGACCCCGGGGGTGCCGAGTCCGGTGAGGATGGTGTCGAGCCAGGTGGCGAGGGCGTTGAAGACGCCGATCCCGACGAACAGCAGTCCGGCGAGCAGCCACACGGTCCGGTCGTGGCGGAGCAGCGAGAGCGGTGCGGCGGAGGTCGCGGCGTCCCGGTAGGGGGCGGGGGCGCGCAGCGCGGCGAGTACCGAGACCGTGGCGGTGACGGCGACCGCCGCGTGGACGAGGAGGAGCAGGGTGAGGCCGCCGGTCCGGTTGAGCGGTCCGCTGCCGAGGGCGGCGCCGAGGATGCCGACGAACTGGGCGGCACTGCCCACCGAGATGGCCGCGGTGCGCTGGTGGGCGGGGAAGTACCGGGCGGCGACCGTGGCGGTCGCGTTGAGCACGAGGGGCTGGCCGACGGCGACGATGATCTGCCCGGCGAGGATCCAGCCGTAGGATCCGGGGTCGACCAGGCGGAGCAGCGCCCCCGTCGCGGTGAGCAGGGCTCCGGTGGACAGGGCGGCGCGGAAGTCCCGGTCCGTCCACCGGCCTGCCGGGAGGGCGAGGAGTACGAAAAGGACGGGTTGGACGGCGGCGAGGTCACCGATCGCCCCTTCGGAGACCCCGAGCACCTGATGCGCCTCGACGGTGAGCGGGGCGAACGTCAGCCACAGTAATTGGGTGGTCGAGACGAGCAGGCTGAAGGTGAGGAGGACGGCCCAGGCGGCGGGTGAGGCGGAGGGCCGGTCTTGACCCTGGTCCTGGGCGGCCCTATATATGAACACGCGCTCATGTTCACATATTTGGGCTGCCCGTGTCGCGGCAGCCGGGGAGGTCGGCGGATGTCAGCCGGGCCGGGGATCAGCCGGTGAGTTCCGGGCGGAGCCCGCAGGTCATGCTCGGTGTCGACCTCGGTACGGGCGGCCCGAAGGTGGCGCTTGTGGACACCGACGGCACCGTACTCGGCCACGAGGCGGAACGTACCGGGATCACTTTGCTCCCCGGGGGTGGTGTGGAGCAGGACCCTGAGGACTGGTGGCGGGCCATCGTCCTGGCGACCCGCCGACTGCTGGACCGGGGGGTGGTGGCGCCGGAGCGGATCACCGGGGTGTGCATGAGCTCCCAGTGGGGTGGGCTGATCCCGGTCGATGCCCGGGGGCGGCAGCTGCACAATGCCGTGATCTGGATGGATGCCCGGGGCGGGGACTACTCCCGGGCGGTCACCGGCGGCGGGCTGACCGTTCCCGGGACCGGGTACAACGCCCGTCGTCTCGCCGGCTGGTTGCGCCGTACCGGAGGGGCGCCGACCCGTACCGGCAAGGATCCGGTCGGTCAGGCCGGGTGGCTACGCGAGTACCGCCCGGACGTGTACGCCGCGACCGCGTACCTGCTCGACGTCCCCGAGTACTTGACGATGCGGTTGACCGGGCGCCCGGTGGCCGGATTCGACACTGCCGTGTTGCGTTGGTGCACCGACAACCGGGACCCGGCCCGGATCCGCTGGGATCCGCGGCTGCTGCGCTGGACCGGGTTCGCGTCGGCTGAACTGCCCGACCTGCAGCCTCCTGCGACGGTTGTCGGCCCGATCCTGCCGGGGGTCGCCGCCGAACTCGGGTTGCCCCCGGACGTCCAGGTGGTCACCGGTACCGGGGATACCACGGCGGCGGCGATCGGGGCCGGTGCGGTCGCCGACTACCAGGCGCACCTGTACGTGGGTACTTCTGCCTGGTTGAGCTGTCATGTGCCGTTCAAGCGTACGGACGTGTTCCGGAATATCGCGTCGCTGCCGTCGGTGGTCCCGGACCGGTACTGGGTGGCCACGGTGCAGGATGTTGCCGGGAAAGCGGTGGATTGGCTGCTCGACCGGGTCGTCTACCCCGATGACGGGATGTTCGACGGTGGACTCTCCGGTGCGCTTTCCGGTGGGTTCTCCAGCGGCGGGCCGGCCGGTGCGGGGGCCGTTCCCGCAGATGCTCTCGACCGGTTGAACGCGCTGGCCGCGAGCGCCCCGCCGGGGAGTAACGGGGTCGTGTTCACCCCGTGGTTGAACGGGGAGCGCACACCGGTGGACGACCCGGACCTGCGTGGGGGGTGGGCGAATCTGTCCTTGTCGACGACCCAGGCCGATCTGGCGCGCAGCGTGTTCGAGGGGATCGCGTTGAACGCCCGGTGGATGAAGGAGTCGGTGGACCGGTTCCTGCGTCGCGGGCTGCCCGGTGGACTCACCGACGTGCGTTTCGTCGGTGGTGGTGCCCGCTCCGTCTTGTGGTCCCAGACCATGGCGGATGTTCTCGGGGTGACCGTGCATCAGGTACGGGACCCGGTGTTGGCGAACGCCCGTGGGGCGGCTCTGATCGCCGGTGTCGCCTTGGGGGAGTTGGAGTGGGCGGAACTCGGCGACCGGGTGCCGGTGGCCGCCAGTTACCGGCCGGATCCGGCGAACCGCGCGGTGTACGACGAGCGGTACCGCATGTTCACGGGACTGTACCGGGGGCTGCGGGGGGTGTATTCCCGTTGAGCAGGTCCGCGAGGTAGAGCCGCAGCAGCCGGGTGAGTTCGGTGAGGATGTGGGGGTCGCCGTCGGCGCCGTCCCGGAAGGCGTGCCGCAGCAGCGCGTCCGCGACCTGGACGGCGACCTGTGCGGCGCGGAGAAGGCCGGTGTCGTCGGGGAGTCCGAGTTGGGCGACGAGTACCCGGCGCACGCCGTCGGCGATGAGCGCGTTGTTCGCCTCGTCGGCGTGCCGCAGCGGGGGGCTGAGGTCGGGGCCGGTCCAGATCGCGAGGTAGGCCGGGCGGGTCCGGTACGCGTCGGCGAACGCGTCGATGAGGGTGCCCACGGGGTCGTCCCAGCGTTCCCGTTCGGCCCGGGCGACGAGGTCGGCGGTGAGGGCGGCGAACTCGTCGAGGTAGCGGTGCGCGAGCTCGTCGACGACGGCCTGTTTGTCCGGGAAGAACTGGTACAGGGTGCCGACCGGGACGCCGGCTTCGGCGGCGAGCCGCCGGACGGTGAGGGCGGATGCCCCATCCGTGGTGAGGATGTGTTCGGCGGCGTCGAGGATTGCCCGTACCCGGGCGCGGCTGCGGGCCTGCTGGGGGCGGCGGCGGGCCGGGCGGCCGGGACGGGCCGGGCCGCCGGGGGCGTCTACCGGGTCCGTTCGGGCGCGCACTGCTCGTCGTCCCCCTGTGCGATCGTCCGGGGTAGAGCAGATCCGCTCCCGCCCCGCAACGATGAGCCTACGTTCTCCCCGGCGAGGAGGGCCACACCGGGATCTCCGGGGCGGCGGGCCGGACCGTCAGGAAGGGCCGGACCGGTGGTGGTACGGACCGGTGGTGGTACGGACCTGTGGTGGTACAGACCTGTGGTGGTGTGGTGGTGCGACCTGGTGGTGGTG
>JARRQM010000034.1:0-16296 GCA_037381765.1 Kineosporiaceae bacterium | reverse complement strand
GCGAGGAGACCTCGGCGACGGATCCCGGGGCGACGAGGGCCGCGGCCTCCTCGGTGAGTTCACCGCGGTCGTCGACCGGCGGCAACGGAGTCACCGGAAGGTCACCGTGGCCGGCCCCGACGAGCCCGTTGAACAGTCGGGCCGAGGCAGCGAGGAAAACCAATAACGAAGCCGGTTCCAAGGTGGCCGCCGCGGTGCCCGCCCACCGCTCGAACAGGTCGAGACCGCGTTGTAGCCGGCCGGTCCGGGCACATACCTGCAGGGGGTTGGCGTAACAGTAGGTGTGGGTCCCCTCGCGCAGCAGTCGCACCCCGCGCAGATGTTCCTGGGCGGCCTGTTCCGCCCGGCCGGTCAGCAGCAGGGGGATCAGCGCCTCCTGGATCATCCGGTGCGGCTGCTGGTCGCAGGTGCTCTCACCGGTGAGTACCGGCACGGCCTCGGCGACCGCTTCCTCGTACCTGCCCCGGGCGGCCAGGTGCCGGACCCGACGGGACTGCTCGCAGGCCTCGCAGTCGGACAGTTCCGTCCGCGGAGCCCGGACCCAGGCGAGGTAGTCCGTGTGGGCGGCCTGGTACCCGCGCAGGTGCACGGCCACCGCGTACCGGATTCCGAGCACGGGGGCGTCGGTCTCCCCCGCAGCGGCATACCGTCCGGCCATATCCGCGAGACCCGACTCGATACGTCCCAAAGGCACTTCGGGGAAGTCGAGCATGTCCGCGGTAACCCACTTGTACATCCACAGCACGTGATGCCGCTCGAATTCGGAGAACCACGGCGGACCCGCGTCGTAGCGCTTGAGCAGCCACGCGAACGGCGCGAACAGTTTGGCCGCCTCCCGGCCGAACCGGTACGCGTTCATCAGCGCGATCCGGGCCGACGCGGCGACCTCCTCGTAGCCGGCGGCGTCGGCCGCGCCGACGATCTCCTCCAGCCGTCGGGTGGTGGCGCGTCCCCGGGGCAGGTTGTCGGTTCCGGCGACCTGCTGCCACAGCTCCTGCTCGGTGGGGAAACTCACGGGCGTTCCCTCTCCCCGACACCCGGCTCAGCGGCAGGCCCCGGCTCGGGGGCGGGCCCCGGCCCGGTTCCCGATCCGACGGATTCCGGTTCCGGTTCTGGTTCCGGTTCTGGTTCCCGTTCTGGTTCTCGTTCCGTTTCCCGTTCCGGTTCCGGGGGAACCGCGAGGTCGAGCAACCCGACGAACGACCGGTCGAGCAACCCGATCTCCACCGGACGCATCGGATGCCGGCCGAGCAGCAGGGCGTGGCAGTACAGCGACTCCACCCCGAGGGCCAGCAAACGGTCATCGTCGAGCCGGGCCACCCGGCGCACCGTCGGGTTGAGGTGGTTCAGCAGCAGCCGGGGCCGGGCGTCCCGGCCGTCGTCGAGATCACCGAGGACGTCGGACCACACCCCGTCGGTGTCGGCGGCGACATCCCGACTGGTCCGGCGGTGCCGGGACTCCCGATCGTCGAGGACGAGCCCCGGCAACGTGTGCGGGTCGAACGCCCGCAGCTCCACGTCAACATCGACGGCGCCGAGCACTCCCCGGGCCGCGGCCAGGAAGGTCCGGGTGGACGCCGCAGTGGCCTCATCGAGTTCGGCGACATGCGCGACCAGGTCACTCGGGGTGATCGAGTGCACCGGCACGGACGGCTCGGTGCGCGCGTACTGGGCGAGCAGACCCTCGTCGTAGGCGTATCCGGCGTTGACGACACCGAGCCCCTGGGCTGCGGCGACCGGGGCGAGCTGCCGGAAGGCGTCCACGCTGCCGACGTGCCGGACGGCGCCGAACCGGTCGGCCAGTTCGGGCAGGGTCAGCGGCCCCGCCGTCGTCTCGAACCGCAGCCACGGCAGGACCGCGGCGAACAGTTCCTCATCGGCCGCGGCCATCGCTTTGACCGCGAGCACGTGCAGGTCGAGGAAACGTCCGAAGGTCTCCGGGTCGATCTCGGCGGTACGCAACATCCACCGCCGCACCTGGTCGCCGAGCTGCACCCGGACCTGTTCGAGCAGGTCGTCGTCGTAGAGGGCCTCCCGGGAGGCGGTGAGCCGCAGCTGCTCGGTGTCGGCAACCACCCGGACGAAGAAGGCCCAGTCCGGCAGCAGGCCCGCGACGGCGGGTCCGATGAGCATCCCTTTGGCGTAGACCCGGTGCACCGGGCGCCCGGTGGCGCCGCTCGCCGTGCCGAGGATCGCGGCGACCCCACGCAGCCCCGCCTCGGGCACCTGCACCGGAACGGTCGCCAGGGCCGGTACCCCGAGCAGGGCTTCGACCTCGGCGCGCAGGCTCAACCGGGCGTACGGGTCGTTGGGCCGCGGATCCCAGGGGCGAGGTCCGGCACTCACCCGGCGGGGACCGGCATCGGACCGGGCCACCTCGACGGTCCAGGGGAGCATGGCGCCGAACTCGGCGGCGAGCTCGGTCACCATCGTCGAGCCGAGCCATTCCTCCATCCCGGGGCGGGCACGGAGCGCGACCCTGGTACCGGACGCGGCCGGGGCACCGGGTACCGGACCGGCCGCGGAATCGTCGAGGACGGTCACGGAGTAGCTGCCGGAACTGGACCCGGTCCAGCGCACCGCGGGACCGCCGGACGCCGACCGGGTGAGCAACTCGATGTCGTCGCTCACCAGAAAAGCCGAGAGCAGGCCGATCCCGAACTGTCCGAGGAACTGGGTCCGGGCGAATCCGAGTTCGTCACGCTTGGACGAGGACCCGATCGTGGCGAGGAAACGCTCGACCTCCTCGGGGGTCAGCCCGATCCCGGTGTCCACGCAGTGCAGCCGGCCATCAGCGGACACGTCGGCGGGGATCAGCAGTACCCGGCCCGGATCCGAACCCGGGTCCGGAGCGGGGTCCGAGCCGGATTCGGAACCAAGGCCACGGGCAGGACCAGAGGCACCGGCGCGGACGGCCGCCTCCCGATCGCTGCGGGCCTGTAACGCGTCGACCGCGTTCTGCAGCAGTTCCCGCACGTAAACCCGGGGACCGGAGTACAGGTGGTGACTGAGCAGGTCGACGAGCCCCCGCAGATCGACCCTGAAACGCTGTTCACTCACCGTCCGATGATGTCGTGTCCCCCCGACAGTCGGGAACGGGGGTCGGGGCTGTTTCCGGGACGGGCCCGGCATCGACGGTCTGTCCCCGCCCCGGCTCGCCCCGGGACGGGGCCCGGAACCGGTCCCCGCTGCACGCCCCGGACACGCCCCCGGGGTGCGCCGACCGTGGTCGGGTTCCGGGGCGCATCCCGGGTCACAGCGTCTTGACCGCCCCGAGCACCTTGGTGAGAGAGTCCTGGGCGTCACCAAACAGCAGTGACGTCTTCGGGTCGACCCCCGGGGTGGTTTTCGCCGCCGGGTTGACGACGTCGTTCGCCCCAACCACGAGCACCACGTCGGTGGTCTTGAACTCCGGGTTGACCTCGTCCATCTCCTTGAGCGCCTCGTACGGCACGTTCGCTTCGGCGAGCAGCACGTTCATATGCCCGGGCATCCGTCCGGCGACCGGGTGGATGCCGTACAGCACCTCGATACCCCGGCCTTCCAGCACCTCGGCGAGCTCCCGGATGGTGTGCTGGGCCTGCGCGACGGCGAGCCCGTACCCGGGGACGACGACGACCTTGCGGGCGTAGTTGAGCAGGATCGCCACGTCATCCGCGCCGACTGCCTTGACCGGCCGGTCGGACACCGCGGTCGACCCGGCGGTCGACCCGCCCTTGAGCGCGCCGAACAGGATGCCGGCCACCGAACGGCCCATGGCCGCGGCCATCAACCGGGTGAGGATGGTGCCGCTCGCTCCGACGAGGGTGCCGGCAACCAGCAGGAGGGTGTTGCTGAGCACGAACCCGCCGGCAGCCACGGTCAACCCGGTGAAGGCGTTCAGCAGGGAGATGACGATCGGCACGTCGGCGCCGCCGACGGGGAGGACCAGGAACACGCCGACGGCCAGCCCGGTGAGCGCCAGGACGCTCGCGGCGACGAGATTCCCGCTGGCCACGGTGGCCACGGCGAGGACGAAGGCGAGCCCCATCGAGCCGATCATCACCCACCGGGCACCGGGCAGGACGACCGGCCGGGTCGTCATGATCTCCTGCAACTTGGCGAAAGTGATCATCGACCCGGCGAAGGACACCGACCCGACCAAGGCGGTGAACGCGGTCGCGGTGAGGGAGAACCAGCCGGGATCCGCCCCGGAGGTCTCGCCGAGTTCCATCAACGCGACGAGTGCGGCGGCGCCGCCACCGACCCCGTTGAACAGGGCCACCATCTGCGGCATCTGGGTCATCTTCACCATCCGCGCGGCGGGGACCGCCACGGCGGCACCGACGACGATGGCCAACAGGATGAGGGCGAGATGGGCGAGGTCGGTGGACAGGAAGGCGACGACGAGGGCGAGCAGGGCCCCGGCGGCACCGATGAGGTTCCCGCGGCGGGCGGTCTTCGGGGAGGACAGTCCCTTGAGGGCGAGGATGAAGCAGACGGCCGCCGCGAGGTAGCCGACCTCGACGGCATCACCGGACAGGATGCCGTCGCCGGTGGTCTCGGCGGCAGCCTCGGCGGTGGCCCCGAACAGGCCCCCGGACACGGCGTCGAACAGGGCGGTCACCGGCCCTCACCCTCCTTCGCGGCCGACGCGCCGGCGCCGGGACGAGCCTTGAACATCTCCAGCATCCGGTCGGTGACGACGAAACCGCCGACGAGGTTCGCCGTGGCGAGCACGATCGCGAGGAGACCGACGAGTTGCGCCCCGATCCCGTCCGCATGCCCGGTGACGAGGACCGCACCGACCAGGACGATTCCGTGGATCGCGTTCGCCCCGGACATCAACGGCGTGTGCAGGGTCGTCGACACCTTCGAGACGACCTCGAAACCGACGAAAACGGCGAGAACGAACACCGACAGTAGTGCGACCCCGGTCATCGGGTACCTCCTCGTCCCTCGGAGCCGGTATCGGCACCGGTCGCCGGCCCGGCCGCCGGCCCGGAACCGGCCGGAGCCGGACCGGCCGCCGGGGCCGGGTCGCCGAGCAGTTGAGCGGTGGGCTCATGGCGGACCGTGCCCTCATGGGTCAGGCAGGCACCGGCGACCACCTCGTCGTCAAGGTCCGGGACGACCTGACCGTCCGCGGCCATCAGACCGAGCAAGTTGATGACGTTCTTCGAGTAGAGCCGGGAGGCATCCGCGGGCATCGTGCTCGCCGGATCCTTCATCCCGACGAGGGTGACCGTACCCCCGTCGAGGCCCGCCACCGCGACGTCCTCCCCGGCGACGCTGCCCTCGACGTTACCGCCGGACTCGGCTGCGAGGTCGACGACGACGCTGCCGTCCTTCATCTGGCTGAGCATGCCCGTGGTGAGCAGCAGCGGGGCCTTCCGGCCGGGGACCGCCGCAGTGGTGATGATCACGTCGGCCTCGGCCACATGCGGGGCGAGCAGCCGCCGCTGCGTGGCGGCCCGGTCCTCGTTCATCTCCCGGGCGTATCCGCCGCCACCTTCGAGGGCTTCGAGGTCGAGGGTGATGAACGTCCCGCCCATCGACCTCACCTCGTCGGCGCTCGCGGCCCGCACGTCGTAGGCGGAGACCACGCCGCCGAGCCGCTTGGCCGTGGCGATCGCTTGCAGTCCGGCCACCCCGGCGCCGAGAACGAGCACTTTCGCCGGCGGCACGGTTCCGGCCGCGGTCATGAACAACGGGAAGAACCGGGGCAGGCGCATAGCCGCTTCCAGCACGCACCGGTACCCGGCGACGAGAGCCTGGGAGGTGAGGGCGTCCATGGACTGGGCCCGGCTGATCCGGGGCACGAGCTCCATGGCGAACGCCGTGATCCCACCGTCCCGCAGGGCCCGCACCGAATCGAGTTCGGCGGCGGGGGAGCAGAACCCCACGGTGATGGTGCCCGGCCGGAGCTTGCCGATGGCGGCCGGAGTGAGCGGCCGGACGTGCAGGAGCACATCCACGCTGGAGGCCTCGACGGTATCGACGACCTGCGCCCCGACCTCGGTGTAGGCGGCGTCCGGGGCCAGGGAGGCCACCCCGGCGCCGGTCTGGACGAGAACCTCCAGTCCTGCTCGGGTCAGTGCCGGAACCGCATCCGGCATGACGGCGACGCGGCGTTCACCACGGATCGTTTCTGCTGCGACGGCGACCTTCACGTCACGAAACGTACCCGGTGTCCGGGTCATCGTGGCGGACCGGGCAGGGGGGTCGTGTCCCGATCAGGTTTCTTGATATCGAGAGAGCACGTGGCGGTGGTCGCGACAAGGCCCCGGTGTCCCCGACGAATGTCGACTTCCCCACCCACGACGGCGGTGTGCCGCGACGTGAACGCGCCGGGTAGCGGACCGGCAAACCCAGTCGGGAAACCCCGGCACCCGGCACCCGGCACCCGACACCCGACGGCCAGCGTCCGGCGCCCGACGGCCAGCGTCCGGCGCCCGACAAGCAGCACCCACCACCCGGGCCGCCGATTCATCCCATCATCCGGTTATTATCCGCCCGTGTCCGCAGCCCCTGCCCGGTCGTTCACCGGGGTCGCCTTCCTCCTCGGTGCTGCCACCCTCTTCGCCGTCAATGGCACCGTGAGCAAGGTGGTCCTCGACACGGGGCTGTCCTCGCTCCGGCTGGTCGAGGCCCGCAGCGCCCTCGCGGCCGCCGTTTTCCTCACCGCGGCGCTCGCCCTGCACCCGGCAGCGCTCCGGATCGGACCCCGGGAACTCGCGTTCATCGCCGTCTACGGCATCGTCGGCCTCGCCATGGTGCAGTGGCTGTACTTCGTCGCCATCGCCCGCATCCCGGTGAGTATCGCCCTGCTCGTCGAGTTCACCGCCCCCCTGCTGGTCGCCCTGTGGGTGCGCTTCGTCCGTCGGGGTCCGGTCCGGTCACGGATGTGGGTCGCCCTCGGCTTGTGCCTCGGCGGACTCGCCGTGGTCGGCCAGGTCTGGGACGGGCTCACCCTCGACGGACTCGGGCTGCTCGCCGCAGCCGGGGCTGCCGCCGCCCTCGCCACCTACTACCTGCTCGGCGAACACGGGCTGAACCGGCACGACCCGGTGTCCCTGGCCGCCTGGAGT
This sequence comes from Kineosporiaceae bacterium, assembly GCA_037381765.1. Taxonomy (GTDB): domain Bacteria; phylum Actinomycetota; class Actinomycetes; order Actinomycetales; family Kineosporiaceae; genus JARRQM01. The sequence continues at coordinate 9,226 of JARRQM010000034.1, read as the reverse complement.
TTCGGGGCCACCGCCGCCTTCTGGTCGCTCCTGCTGCCGTGGTGGACCTTCCCGTTCGCCAGCCTCACCCGGCCCGCCGCCATCGCCGGAACGCACCTCCCCGTCGGCGTCCTCGTCGCCTGGGTGGGAGTACTCGGCACGGTGGCCCCCTTCGGGCTCGTCCTGCTCGGGCTACGCCGGATCGGGGCCGCCCGCGCCGGACTGATCGGCACCGCCGAACCGGTGCTCGCCGGACTCGTCGCCTGGTTCGCCCTCGGCGAGGCCCTGACCCCCGGGCAGATCCTCGGCGCCGGGATCGTCCTCGCCGGGATCCTGTTCGCCGAAACCTCCCGGCCACCCCACCCTCACCAGATGGACACGCGGTGAGTGCCCGTCGTCGAACTTCGCCGGTCGGGCCGATACCGGGCCGCCCCGGCCGGGTGAAGGCCCTCGGGCCCCGTGGGACCATGTCGCCGTGCCGAACCCCGATCCCGCGACTGTCGCCCGCACCGGAGAACCGGCTACCCGCACGGGAGGTGCGCCGGGTGAGGGCCCCGCGCCGAACGGCGGGAACACGCCGCCCGGCGCCCCGGCCCCGTCCCCTGCACCCGCACCGGTGCCGGACCTCGGTGACCCCCCGCTCGGACCGCTCGACGGTCGGTACCGGTCCGCCGTGGCACCGCTCGCCCGGCACCTGTCCGAGGCCGCACTGAACCGTCAGCGCGTGCACGTCGAGGTGGAGTGGCTGATCCACCTGGCCGGTTCGGCGGCCGTACCCACCCTGCGACCACTCACCGGGGCCGAGGTCGACCTGCTCCGCGGAATCGCGGCCGGATTCGACGCCACGACCGTGCAGCGGCTCGCCGCCGTGGAACGGGTCACCCTGCACGACGTCAAGGCCGTGGAGTACCTGATCAAGGAGGACCTTGCGGGGACCTCCCTGGCGGAGCTGTCCGAGTTCATCCACCTGTTCTGCACCAGCGAGGACATCAACAACCTCGCCTACGCCCGGATGGTGCGGGCCGCGGTCGCCGAGGTGTGGCTGCCGGCCGCCACCGCCCTGGTCGACGAGGTCGCCGAGCTGGCCCGCCAGTACCGGACACTGCCCATGCTCGCCCGCACGCACGGCCAGCCGGCTACCCCGACGACCCTCGGCAAGGAACTGGCCGTACTCGCCCACCGGCTGCGCCGCCAGCTCACCCGCATCGCCGCCACCGAATACCTCGGCAAGCTCAACGGCGCCACCGGCACCTACGCCGCACACCTGGCCGGTGCCCCGGAAACTGATTGGCAAGCGGTCTCCCGCAGTTTCGTCGAGGGTCTCGGGCTCACCTGGAACCCGCTGACCACCCAGATCGAATCCCATGACTGGCAGGCGGAGCTGTACGCCGATGTCGCGCGTTTCAATCGGGTGCTGCACAACCTGTGCACGGATGTCTGGACCTACATCTCACTCGGGTACTTCGCGCAGGTGCGCGGCCAGGGCACGGTCGGTTCCTCGACGATGCCGCACAAGGTGAACCCGATCCGGTTCGAGAACGCCGAAGCCAACCTTGAGGTGTCGAACGCGCTCCTCGACGTGCTCGCATCCACCCTGGTCACGTCCCGGCTACAACGGGATCTCACCGACTCGTCGATGCAGCGGAACATCGGCACCGCGTTCGGACACTCCCTGCTCGCCATCGACAACGTCCGCCGGGGCCTGGCCGGTCTCGACGCCGATCCGGACAGGCTGGCCCGTGACCTCGACACCAACTGGGAGGTGCTCGGCGAGGCCGTCCAGTCGGTGATGCGGGTGCACGGCCTGGACTCCCCGTACGAACGGCTCAAGGAACTCACCCGCGGCCAGCGGGTCGACGCCGAGGCCCTGCGCACCTTCGTCGCCGGGCTCGGACTGCCCGCCGACACCGAGAAACGCCTGCTGGACCTCACCCCCGGGACGTACATCGGGGTCGCCGACGACCTCGTCGACCATCTGGACTGAACGCACACCTCCGATGCGACACCGTGCCCCTTGCGCACGACCGGACGTGGGCCCCTGGCTGGTGAGGGTGCAGAACCCCGGACGTTCCAGGCCCGGTGAAACGGCGAAACATACCCGGCACGGGTATCGTGGTGGCGCAGTCCGATAGGGCCCGGGAGGTCTGCGGAGGCGCAACACCCCGAGGGGAGAACAATGGCGGGGTACACCGGCAGCAAGGACGAATACCTCAAACGGCTACGCCGTATCGAGGGGCAGGTCCGAGGCCTGCAGCGCATGGTCGATGAGGACGTCTACTGCATCGACGTGCTGACCCAGGTGGCCGCGGTCACCAAAGCACTTCAGGCGGTCAGCCTCGGACTGATGGAGGACCACCTCTCCCACTGCGTCATGGACGCGGCACGGGATTCCGAAGATGCCGGGCAGGCCAAGATCCGGGAAGCCGCTGATGCGATCGCCCGACTGGTACGCAGCTGATCGGCACGACCCCGGGCGAAGTCGAAGCAACCCATCACGTCGCAACGAGGGAGTGGCGAAAACGACCGAGTAGCGAAGGAGACGATGGTATGTCCACCACGACCTTGCAGGTAACCGGAATGACCTGTGAACACTGCGTACGCGCAGTCGTCCAGGAGCTGTCCGCACTCGACGGGGTGCAGGAGGTGAACATCGACCTCGTCCCCGGTGGTACGTCACGGGTCTCCGTCACCAGCACCACGACACTGGTACCCGAGCAGGTTCGGGCCGCCGTGGACGAGGCCGGCTATGAACTCCTCGACGGCTGATCCCACCCCGAACCCGGGAACGGGCCCAACCCCAGGAACGACCACAGGAACGGGAACGGCCGCAGGAACGGGAACGGCCGCAGGAACGGGAGCCCAGGAGAGCATCGACCTCGACATCGGCGGCATGACCTGCGCCTCCTGTGCGCTGCGCATCGAGAAGAAACTCAACCGGCTGGATGGCGTCGTCGCCACGGTGAACTACGCGACGGAGACCGCGCACGTCAACTATCCGGCCGGGCTCGACCCCGCCACCTTCGTCACCACCGTGGAACGCAGCGGATACACCGCGGCTCTGCCGGTCCCGCTGCCCCGCCACCGCCGTGGCGCCGCAACCGCGGTGACGATCCCGTCTCCGGCACCGAGCACCACCGTCTCCGGGATGTCTGCCGCCGCTGGTCCCGGCACGAATCGACCCGCCGCCGATGGTCCCGCCACCGGCCGGCCCACCACCGATACCCCTGCCACCGACCGGCCCGCCGACGGCGGATTCGGCACCGGAACCGCCGTCCTCGCCCCGCAAGCCGCCAGCCCTGGCCCGCAAGCCACCAGCATTACCCCGCCGACCACCAGCCCTGGCCCGCAAGCCACCAGCCCTGCCCCGCAGACCAATCCCCCGCAGACCGCCGATCTGCGGCACCGGCTCCTGGTCAGTTCGGTCCTCGGGGCCCCCGCCGTGGCCCTGGCCATGGTCCCGGCGCTGCAGTTCGACAACTGGCAGTGGATCAGCCTGACCCTGGTCTCTCCCGTCGCGGTCTGGGGTGCCTGGCCCTTCCACCGGGCCACGTGGATCACCCTGCGACACGGCACCACCACCATGGACACCTTGGTCAGCCTCGGGGTGACGGCCGCCTACCTGTGGTCGCTGTACGCGTTGCTGTTCACGGCGACGGGTGACACCGGGATACGGATGCCGTTCACCCTGATCCCGGCACATGCCGGGAGCCCCGCCGCGGCCGGTGCCGACCTGTACCTGGAGGTCGCCGCCACGGTCACGGTGTTCCTGCTGGCCGGGCGGTACGCGGAGGCGCGGGCCAAGCACCGGTCCGGTGCCGCCCTGCGCGCCTTGCTCCGGCTCGGCGCCCAGGACGTCACCGTGCTGCGGGACGGTCCCGACGGGCGGCGCGGCGAGCACCGGGTTCCGGTCGAGGAACTCGAAGTCGGCGCCCTGTTCCTGACCCGCCCCGGGGAGAAGATCGCGACGGACGCCGAGGTCGTCGAAGGACGCAGCGCCGTGGACGAATCGTTGCTCACCGGCGAGCCGGTTCCCGTCGACGTCGGCCCGGGGTCCGTGGTCACGGGGGGTGCCGTGAACGCCACGGGCCGACTCGTCCTGCGCGCGGTTCGGGTCGGCGCGGATACCCGCCTGGCCCAGATCGGGCGCCTGGTCGCCGCCGCCCAGTCCGGTAAGGCACCGGTCCAGCGGCTCGCCGACCGGGTCTCGGCGGTGTTCGTCCCGGTCGTTCTCGGCCTGTCCGTCGTCACCCTGGTGGGCTGGCTGTTCGCGGGGGGTGGGATCACCACCGCGTTCACGGCGGCGGTGACCGTCCTGGTGATCGCCTGCCCGTGCGCCCTCGGACTGGCCACCCCGACCGCGCTGCTCGTCGGTACGGGGCGGGGCGCCCAGCTCGGCATCCTGATCAAGGGCCCGCAGATCCTCGAACAAACCCGCCGGGTCGACACCGTCCTGCTCGACAAGACGGGAACGCTCACGCTGGGGCGGATGCGGCTGGTCGACGTGACCGCGGCCGCCGGCGAGGACCGGGACCGTGTGCTCCGGCTCGCCGCCGCCGTCGAAGCGGGCAGCGAACATCCGGTCGCCCGGGCCATCACCGACGCGGCCGGCGACCTCCCCGGCGGGATTCCCGGAGTACGCGACTTCACTTCCGAACCGGGACACGGGGTGCGGGGGACAGTTACCGACGCCGGGATCGAGCGCGACGTGATCGCGGGGAGTGCCACCTGGCTGGCGGAGCGGGTACGGCGCCCGGGAACCGAACTGCGTCGCGCGATCGCCGATGCCGAGAAGTCCGGTCGGACCGTGGTGCTGGTCGGCTGGGACGGCATCCCTCGCGGCGTCCTCACCGTCGCCGACCTGCCACGACCGACCTCAGGTGCCGCCGTGACGCAGCTGCGGGCTCTCGGACTGACCCCGGTGCTCCTCACCGGTGACAACGCGGGCGCCGCCCGGACCGTCGCCGACCAGGTCGGGATCGTCGACGTGATCGCCGGGGTGCTCCCCGAAGGCAAGGTCGAGGCCGTGCGACGGTTGCAGGAACGCGGGCGGGTGGTCGCGATGGTCGGGGACGGAGTCAACGATGCCGCCGCACTCGCCCAGGCCGATCTCGGGATCGCCATGGGTGGGGGCACCGACGTGGCCATCTCCTGTCACCGGTGATCGCCGGGGCCGCCATGGCGTTCAGTTCAGTGTTCGTCGTCGGAAACTCGCTGCGGCTGCGCCGTTTCCAGCCTGGCACCACTTCCTGACCGTCCGGTATCCCCTCAGTGCCAGGCGGAGCCGGCCTGGCACCGCTTCCTGACCGTCCGGTATCCCCTCGGCGCCAGGCGGAGTCGGTAGGGGCGGAGTCGGGCCCCGCCAGAGCCGACGCCAGGCGGAGCCCGTGCCCGGCGGAGCCGACACCCAGCCGGAATCAGTGCACGGCGGACAGCCGGGGAGGCATCTGGTCGAGGGCCTCGGCGAGTACCCGGGTTCCGGTGCGGTTGCTCAGTTCCCAGCCGAGCCCGCGCAGTTGGGCGGCCAGACGTGCCCCGCTCAGCTGGGGGTCCGCCTGGAGCAGGGCGACGGCGTCCTGCAACCGGTTGCCGGTGCTCGCAGTCGGCCGGGACTGACGTACCCGGTCGGTCCCGGACGGTGACGGGCCCCGGTCCGGTGTTCCGGCCGGGGTGTGCGGCATCGTTCGCTCCGCCAAGGCGCCCTGCCCGGTCCGGGCCGCAGACACCGCGGTGTTACCGGAGCCGGTCGGGGAACCGGTCGGGGAGCCGGTCGGGGAGCCGGACGCGGAGGAGGTCCAGGACGGGGCTGCCGCGGGAGAGGCCGCGGCGGACACCGCCTCCCCGGTCGGGACCGCGGAATCACCGGAGAGGGCGGGACCCGGGGACGCACTAGTCGGGCGGGTGGAATGGTCCAGGGTCTGCATCGCCGGTTTCTCCGCACCGGGGGCCACGGCCGTCCCCGTGCCCGCCGAAACCGCCTCGGCGACGGGGTCCACAGAGGCGAGCAGGGTGTCGCGGAGAGCCGCCCGCAGGACCGCGCCGGGGGTGACGGTGGGCAAGGCGTGGCCGTCGTCGATCCAGCCCAGCGGGGCGAGGACGGCGACCGGAGACAGGCTGCCCGCACGTAGCTGGCGGGTGAGGATCCGCCGGGCCCGCCGGGCCCGCCGCCCGGGCAGGGCCAGGCGCAGCGCTTCGACGGCGGCGGCGTGCAGGCCGACCTCGAGGCGGGCGGCGGCCTGCTCGCCGTCGACCCGGCGGGCCAGGCGCAGCCAGGTGCGCACCGACTCCACCGGTGCGGTCAGCCACAGCCGGGCCGGGATCCGGTCTGCCGGTGGCCGGTGGGCGGCCTTCCACTCCCCGAGGACTTCCCGGGCGGTGAGTTCGACGAGCACCGACCACACCGCCGGGGCGGTGACGTGCCAGGGGATCTCCGCCGGACTGTGCGAGGCCAACGCGTTCAGCACGAGCGTCGCGACGACCCGCCCGGTACAGCGACCGGAAGGACAGCACCGCCCCGATCACCGCGACCGGGATGAGCACGAACCGGGCGGCACGGCTCAACCGGCGTGCCGAAGCCAGGCCTGCCTGGTCGGACATGGGACCTCCTGTCTGTTCCGGATTCCCGTCCCGGGCCGGGGCGGATGCGGCGGACCGGTTCCGACCGGACCGTGCCCGGTCGGTGGGGTCCGGTCATCCGACGGGGTCCGGTCGTGCGGACATGCGGGGAAGGTCCTCGTCGACCTCGGCGCCACCATTGTCGTGGTTTCCGCTGACATTCCTCCGCCCCGGGTCCGACAGCCCGGACCGGTGACCGCCGCCCCGGGCCCGGTGCCGCTGACCGGATCGTTCCGGATACGGACCCGATGAGGTCTGGTCGCGACGGCCCGTACGGCCGAGGATCGACCTATGACTTCGCGCACCGGGCGGCGTTCCGCCCTTCTCGTCATCGACGTCCAGGAATCCTTCCGGCAGCTGCCGAGCTGGGCGTCGATCTCCGACCCCGACATCGTCGACCATGTGGACCACCTGCTCCGGGCCTCCCGGGAACGCGGTGACCTCGTCGTCTGGATCCTGCATTCCGAACCGGACAGCGGCACACCGTTCGACCCGGCCTCCGGGCACGTCCAGCCGATCGCGGGTCTCCAGCCACGCCCGAACGAGCCGGTGCTCACGAAGTACGTGCACAACGCGTTCACCACGACGAGCCTGCACCTGTTGTTGACCAGGCACGGGGTGGGGCGGGTGACCGTGTGCGGGATCCGCACCGAGCAGTGCTGCGAGACGACCGCCCGGCTGGCCTCCGACCTCGGCTACGAGGTCGTCTTCGTCACCGAAGCCACGGCGACCACCCCGCTGCCGCACCCGGATCTGCCCGCCGGTACCCCCTGGGAACAGGTCCTCGCCGACCCCCGCACCCTGCCCGTCCAGGATGTGATCGCCCGCACCGAGTACGCCCTCGCGGGCCGGTTCGCGACGATCGCCACCCTGACGGACGCCGTGGCCGGTCTCCCGCCCCGACACGAGTGACCCCGACCGCCCCCAGGCCCCGCGCACCGTCCCCAGGCCCCGCGCACCGCCCCCAGCCCAGCGCGGCGTCCGGGTACAGTGACCGGATCGTGATGGACGTGGTGTTCTTCTTACTCCCCGGAGTGCATCTGCTCGACCTGGCGGGCCCCGCCCAGGTGTTTTCCGAGGCCGACCAGCTCGGGTACGGGTACCGGCTGCACCATGTCGCCGAGGAGGCAGAGGTCGCCACCGCTCAGGGGCTGCGGGTACGAGCGGAAACCATCTGGCCCACCTTGGGCGCGGGTGATCTGGTGCTCGTCCCGGGCCGGCGACCCGCCTTCCGGGGCCCCGCCCCGTCCTCGGACGCCTTGCGCCGCCTGACAGACCATCACGCGGCGGGCGGCACGGTGGCGAGCGTGTGTGCGGGGGCGGACATCCTGGGCCGGGCGGGGCTGATGGACGGCCGCCGCTGCACCACCCACCACGCGCGGCAGGACGCCCTGGCCGCCCGGCACCCGCGGGCGCATGTGGTACCCGACGTGCTCTACGTCGCCGACGATCGGGTGATCACCTCAGCGGGTGTGGCCAGCGGCATCGACCTCGCCCTGCATCTGGTGGCGGTACGGCACGGCCCGGCGGCGGCCGCGGCGGTGGCCCGCGCCATGGTCGTGTACGCCCGGAGGAACGGGGAGGAACAGCAGGACAGCGTCCTGCTACGGCACCGAGCCCACCTCAACGAGGCCGTACACCGCGCCCAGGACATCATCGACACCCGATTTACCGAGCCCCTACCGCTCCCCGAACTGGCCGCGGCCGTCGGGGTCAGCGAACGCACCCTGACCCGCCGGTTCCGGACAGCCACCGGCCTGACCCCGCTGCGCTACCAGCAGCTCCTGCGGGTGGAGCGGGCCGAGCAGCTGATCCGGCACGGAACCAGCCACGAGGCTGCGGCCCGGGCCGTCGGCTTCGCCGATGCCCGCATGCTCCGCCGTCTACGGGCCGGTACGGGCTGATGGGGGACCGGGCCCAGGGCGGCTGGAGCCGGCCGGAGGGCAGGCCTGGCGCGGATGCGGAGTGGGTGGGTGGTTGGTCGGGTGGGCGGGTGGGCGCGTCGACACAGGACACGATGGACTCCCGCGGTCGTCGCGACACGAAGACGTGATCTTTGACGAGAGTACTGAGCGATCAGCGAAGGAGAGCGGCGACCCGGACCCGATCGTCCTCCGTGTCCAGGGCATCATCGAGGCGGACCCGGCAGGACGACGCGGACCCGGTCGACACACTGACCCCGAGCAGCGCCGACATCAACTCCACGGCCCGCTCGATCCCGATCACGTCGGTGAACGCCAGCAGGGTGGCGGGCGCGGTGGCGTTCGGGCCGTAGCAGGCCGGCCCGCCCCGGACCCCCGGGTGGCGTCGCCGCGGTGGTGGCCCGCCCACATTCACAGACCCGGCGCATCAACTGGTACTCGGTCACCTGCAACCTAATCGTCGGCAGGTCGACTCCCCCACTGCTACGCAGCGGAAGGTGCCCTCACCTGCACGCTGTCCCAGACCCGTCCTGGTGCCTCGGCCAGGCCGACACCGCAACACCCGCATGCGACCGGCTCCACCGCCACGACCCGGTTCGGGACCGCAACCCGTTCCAGACCCGACCCGCGATGCCCCGGCTGCCCGCCCTGGGAACGTTTCGGCCCGGCGGCGGATTGCCCGGACCGCTTGTCCGCCTCCGCTTTCGCCCGCG
>JARRQM010000033.1:0-9224 GCA_037381765.1 Kineosporiaceae bacterium | reverse complement strand
CGGGCTCGACCCGACCCGACGACCACAGGTGCGTGCCTGGTAACCGACATGTCGTGATGGGCGGCGGCGTCCCTCGGGACGTCGCCGCTCCGTCGTCCGCACCCGCCTCGAACCCCCGGTCCCCGGAGTCCCCGGACCCGCTCTTGAGCGCGGGGTGACATCGTGTCCAATCCGCTGGGGCTCAGCTCCGTACGAAGCCCCTCGGGCACCACCCGCACGCGGAATCAGCACCGGTCACCGCTCCCGGAGACCGTTCCCAGCCGCCGGTCACCAGCACCAGCCACCGGCTACCGGTCACCAGCACCGGCCACCGGCTATCAGTCACCAGCACCGGCCGCCGGCGACCGGGACGGGGTCACCCGGCGGGGGCCCCGAGCGCGAGACAGGTTTCGCGCAGCCGCTCGGCGTCCCGGAAATGGTGCGCGTCCAGCCCGGACAGACGCGCCGAGGAGACGTTCTCGGGCCGGTCGTCGGTGAATACCCGCAGCCCCGGCGGGCAGCCGCGGACGGCCTCCCCGAGGAACCGGGGGTCGGACTTGCGGGCCCGGACGGCGGTCGAGGCGACGACCCGGGTGAACACCGACAAGGGTTCGGCGAATCGGCGGGCGAGGACCTCGTCATGCCACGGATTCGTGTTCGACACCCCGACCAGGTGCCACCCCTCGCCCCGCAGTTCCCCGAGGACCTGGAGAACGACGAGGTTGACCGCACCGTACGCCTCGGCGAAGTACGCGACGAGGTCCGTGTCGCTCCCCCGCCAGCCCAGTACGGCCCGCAGGTGTCGGGCGTACTCGGATTCCCCGAGTCCCCCGGTCTGGAACGCCCGGTAGGCGTCATCACGCAGGACGGCCGGGTCGGACACGCCGAGCTCGCCCCCGTTCGCGGCACGCCAGAGGCCGAGGACACGCGGTAGCGAGACCTCGACCAGGACGTTTCCCACGTCGCACAGGAGAGCGGGCATCGAAGCACCCTACCGGCGAGGCCCCGGGAAACCCCGGAGCCCTCGCCGCCGGGCACCGTTCCGACCGCCGGACGACGCCCGGGCCCACCCCGCGCCAACGCCCCGGACCCACCCCGTACCGGGCACCGGGACGACTACGGTGTCCGGGTGCGGGCAAGCCCTCTCGGGCCGTGGGTGGTCCTGGCCGCCGCCACCCTTCTCGTGGCCGTGGCCGGGTTCGCCCTGGTCCGGATGCTGCTGCGGCGCCAGGACCTCGGGAGCCCGGCGGACCGGGCGACCTTCGCCACCTTGCACACGGCCTCGCAGGCCGCACCGCACCTGCGTGAGGGGCTCACCCCGACGGGGGCGGCCCGTGCCGTCCGGCACCTGCGCACCTTGCTCGGTACCGCGGCGGTCGCCCTCACCGATTCGACGTCCACCCTCGCCTGGGACGGGGCCGGATCGCATCACGCCGCAGCGGCGATCGGCCATGCCGCCGCGGTGCTGCGGACCGGACGTCCGGTCGTACTCGAAGCCCGCGATGTGGCCTGCGGTGACCTGGACTGCCCGATCCGCAGTGCCGTCGTCGCCCCGGTGACCGGGGAGGACCGGATCGTCGGCACGGTCATCGCCTACGGTCCGGACACGAGTGCGGGGCTGGTGCGGGCCACCGCGGAAGTCGCCCTGTGGGTGTCCACCCAGGTCGAACTCGCCGATCTGGACCGGTCCCGGACCCGGGCGATCGAGGCGGAGTTGCGCGCCCTCCGGGCCCAGATCAGCCCGCACTTCATCTACAACTCCCTGGCGGCGATCGCCTCGTTCGTCCGTACCGACCCGGAGCGGGCCCGGGAGCTGCTGCTGGAGTTCGCCGACTTCACCCGGTACGCGTTCCGCCGTGGCGGGGAGTTCACCACGCTGTCCGACGAGTTGAAGAACATCCAGCGCTACCTGGTACTCGAACAGGCCCGCTTCGGCGACCGGTTGCAGGTCCAGCTACTCGTCGCCCCCGAGGTGCTCCCGGTGGCGGTGCCGTTCCTCGCCGTCCAGCCGCTCGTGGAGAACGCGGTGCGGCACGGCCTCGAAGGGAAGGACGGGGTCGGGAACATCACCCTGGGCGCGGAGGACGTCGGCGCCGAGGCGCTGATCTGGGTGGAGGACGACGGCATCGGCACCGACCCGGAACTCATCCGCCGGGTGCTCGCCGGGGAATCCGACGCCGACTCGGTCGGTCTGGGCAACGTCGACGCCCGGCTGCGCCAGGTGTTCGGGGACGACCACGGGCTCGTCGTCGAGACCGCGCGGGGGGCCGGGACGAAGGTGAGTTTCCGGGTGCCGAAGTACTCCCCCGGGGTGCGGGCGGGCTGACCGAGCCCGTTCCGGCATCCCGGACCACGACGGCACGGCCCCGGCCCCGGCTGCACGACCCGGACCTCAACGCCACGGCCCCGGCCCCCGGCTGCACGGCCCGGACCCCGACGGCACGGCCCCGGTCCCCCGGCTGTACGGCTCCGGCCCCCGACGAAACGGCTCCGGACCGCGACTGCGCGGGCCCAGGACGGCAGGACCCGATCGGTAGGGTGACGTGCGATTCCCAGGGCGGGGACGTGTCGACGGAAGGACCCCACCACCCATGAACGCCGATGCCCCGACCTCGGAGGCCCCGACTTCGGAGGCCGCCGACGCAACCGCACGAGCCGCCGACGCCGTCGGCGTTCCAGCCGCCGGCGCGAACACCCCCGACCCCGATGTCCGGTCGCGTCTCGCCGTCGCCCTCGACGTCGACGACCTCGATGAGGCGGTACGTCTCGCCGGTGCGGTGAGCTCGCAGATCGGTGTGGCCAAGGTGGGGCTCCAGCTGTTCAGCGGCTACGGTCCGCGGGCAGTCGAGGCGCTCCGGGAGACCGGGATGGATGTCTTCCTCGACGTGAAACTGCATGACATCCCGAACACGGTCGGGGCAGCCGCCCGACGGCTCGGCGCGCTCGGGGTCCGCTACCTCACCGTGCATTCCGGTGGCGGTGCGGCGATGCTCCGGGCGGCCGTCGAGGGACTCGGCGCCGGTGCCGAACGGGCCGGGCTCCCGGTGCCGACGACACTCGCCGTACTCATCCTCACCAGCCACCCGGATGCCCCGGCGGAGCTGCTCCGGCAGCGCCTCGACGTGGTCGCCGCCGCGAGGACCCCCGGGATCGTGTGCGCGGCACCGGATCTGGCGACGGTCCGGGCGTACGCACCTGGTGTCCTCACCGTCACCCCCGGGATCCGACTGCCCGGTGGGGTCGTCCACGACCAGGCCCGGGTGTCGACTCCGGGGGCGGCCATCGCGGACGGTGCCGACCTGCTCGTCCTCGGACGCGCGGTCACCGCCGCAGCGGACCCGGCTGCCGCTGCCGCCGAGGTCGGTCGTGAAGTGCGGGCCGCCCTCACCGCCCGAACCGCCGGGTGACCGTCCGGGCCGTGGGACCGCCCGAATCGCCGGACCACCGGGCCTCCGGTCGCTGTCGAACTGTCGGGTTATCCACCAACCGGATAACCGAAAAGTAACCGAGAGTACTCATCACGTAACACCGAGACACTCGTGGGTTCCTGTCGGCCACGGCACCGGTCCGGTACCCGAGCGGGGGCTCCCGGAGCCCGGTGGGCAGGCCGTACGCTCGCGCCATGGCCGGTGCGACGACGCCCCCAGGGCAGCCACTGCGGGCCCTCATCGTCGACGACGAGGCACCCGCCCGTGAGGAACTCGCCTGGCTGCTCGGCAAGGACCCGAGGATCGGTTCGATCCGCACCGCGGCCAGCGCGACGGACGCCCTGCGCGCCCTCGACGCCGAGCCGGTGGACGTCCTGTTCTGCGACATCCAGATGCCCGGACTGGACGGACTCGACCTGGCCCGGGTGCTCGCCCGGTTCGCCAACCGCCCCCAGGTCGTTTTCGTCACCGCCTACGACGAGCACGCCCGGGACGCCTTCGACCTGCGCGCCACCGACTACGTGATGAAACCGGTGCGCCCGGACCGGCTCGCCGAAGCGGTCCGCCGGATCGTCGAGGCCGGGGGCGCCGCCGAACCGGGGGCACGGGTCGAGGACGAGACGATCGCCGTCGAACTCGGCGGGGTGACCCGCTTCGTCCAACGCTCCCAGGTGCGCTACGTCGAGGCGCACGGGGACTACGCCCGACTGCACACCGGCACCGGCAGCCACCTCATCCGGGTTCCGCTCACCGCGCTGGAGGAGCGCTGGGCGGACGCCGGGTTCGTCCGCATCCACCGCAGCACCCTGGTCGCCCTCGCGCATGTCGACGAGATCCGGGTGGAGGATGGCCGGTACGCGGTGCGGCTCGGTGACCGGCTGCTCCAGGTCAGCCGCCGACACACGAAGGCCCTGCGGGACCGGCTGATCCGGGCCAGCACGCTGACCAAGGACCCGCGATGACCAAGGACCCGCGATGACCAGGGACCCGCGCAGGTCCAGGACCCGCGATGCCCCAGGACCCGCAGTGGACCGGAACCCGCGATGACCGGGGCCCGGCGGTGAGCCCCGCCGAGGAGCGGCCCGGTCGGGGCCGGGGCCCGGCGCGGACCGGTCCGGCCCGGGTCCGGGTGACCAGCCCGCGGATGGCGGCGGCGGCGAGTTCCCCGCCCCGCTCACCGATCCGGGAGATCGACGAGCAGACCGGGGTCGGCGAGGTCTACATGCGGTCCCTGCTGCGCACCCAGCTGCGGCTCGGACTGTCCGTCATCGCCGTGCTCGCCCTCGCCCTCGGCACGCTGCCGCTCATCTTCGCCGCCGTCCCGCGGCTCGGCGCGGCCCGGGTGCTCACCGCCCCGCTGCCGTGGCTGCTCGTCGGGATCGGGGTCTACCCGTTCCTCTTCGCCGTGGCCTGGTGGCATGTCCGGGCCGCGGAACGCGCCGAGGAGGACTTCTCGACGATCGTCGGTGGCGACTGAACGTGGTGGCCCCGGGGACGGCCACGTGGCCGCCGATCACCGCAGTGATCCTGGTCAGCCTGGCCACCCTGGGAGTCGGCGCGATGGGGCTCCGACTGTCCCGCACGACCAGTGACTTCTACGTGGCCAGCCGGGCCATCTCGCCGCGCTGGAACGCCTTCGCGATCTGCGGGGAGTACCTGTCGGCGGCGAGCTTCCTCGGTATCGCCGGACTGGTCCTCGCCTTCGGGGTGGACATCCTCTGGTACCCGGTCGGCTACACCGCCGGGTATCTCGTCCTGCTCGCCCTCGTCGCCGCCCCGCTACGCCGGTCCGGCGCCTACACCCTGCCGGACTTCGCCGAGATCCGGTTGCGTTCGCGCACCGTACGGCGGCTGGCCTCGCTGCTCGTCGTCGGCATCGGGTGGTTGTACCTCCTGCCGCAGTTCCAGGGCGCGGGCCTGGCCCTGCGCACCGTCACCGGAGCCCCGCGCTGGGTGGGGACGGCGCTGGTCGCCGTCGTCGTCATGCTCAACGTGGTCGCCGGCGGGATGCGCTCGATCACCCTCGTCCAGGCGTTCCAGTTCTGGCTCAAACTCACCGCGATCATTCTCCCGCTCGTACTGCTCCTGCTGGCGTGGAACGCCGACGGCCGGCCGGACCCCGGCGTGCAGGAAAATCCGGTGGCGCGGACGGACACCACCGTGCGGCTACCCGACCCGGTGCAGGTCCGGGTATCGGTGCCGACCCGGCTCACCGTGCACGGGGAGGTCGACGGGCACCGGGTGGACGGTCCGCTCACCCTCGCCCCGGGAGTCGTCACCTTGTCCGGCGGCACCCTCGTCGACCTGCCCGCCGGACAGCCCGTCCCGCACCTCGTCGACGTCGGGGCGGCCACCGGAGCCGCCTGGAGCACCCCGACCTCCGGTTCCGGCGGGCGTGACCACCCGCTGTACCGGCTGTACTCGCTGCTGCTCGCCCTGCTCTTCGGGACCATGGGCCTACCGCACGTGCTGGTCCGCTTCTACACGAATCCGGATGGGCGGGCCGCCCGGCGGACCACGCTCGCGGTGATCGGGCTACTCGGGTTCTTCTACCTGTTCCCGCCGTTCTACGGGGCGCTCGGCCGGCTGTACGCCCCGGATCTGCTGATGACCGGACGGACCGACGCCGTCGTCCTCCTGTTGCCCGACCGGTTACTGCCCGCCCCTTGGGGGATGCCGGTCACCGCGCTGGTCACCGCCGGGGCCTTCGCGGCATTCCTGTCCACGTCCAGCGGGCTCACCGTGTCCGTCGCCGGAGTGCTCAGCCAGGACCTGCTCCGCGGGCGGCTGCGGGCCAGCGTGCGGGGGTTCCAGTTGGGTGCGGTGATCGCGGTCGTCGTCCCGGGGCTGCTCTCCCTGCTCGCCATGCGGACCAGCCTCGCCGACACCGTGGGCCTGGCCTTCGCGCTCGCGGCGTCCACCTTCTTCCCGCTGCTCACCCTCGGTATCTGGTGGCGGGGGCTGACCCGGGCCGGGGCGCTCGCCGGACTCCTCGTCGGCGGCACCTTGGCCTCGGCAGCGGTGACCTTCACGGTCGCGCACGGGTCGAGCCGGGGGCTGACCTCGGCGTTGCTCGCCCAGCCCGCGGCCTGGTCGGTGCCCCTCGCCTTCGCCGTGATGATCACCGTTTCGGTGCTCACCCGGACCACCCTGCCGCCCGGGGTGAACCGGATCATGGTCCGCCTGCACACCCCTGAGGGAGTCCACCTGGACCGCGGTGAGCGCACGGACCCCCGGGCCACGGGACGGATCGGGGTGCGACCGGGCGACCGGATCGGGGTGCGGCCCGGCGACCGCGCCGCCAACCGGAGTGAAACGTGACCTCGACCACTCGCCGCAGCACCGGTGCCGCTCGCCGCACCCCGGCATTCCAGCGACCGCCGGCTCGGCACCGCTGACCGCACCAGCGGACCCAACCCCTTCAAGTGGGCTGGGTCACACCCGCACAGTGATGCCGGTCACAGCCTTCCACGGTGGTTGGCGGTCCGGACGACGAGGAGGTCGCGTGTCCACGACCCCGGATGCCCGCACAGGCGGGCACGGCAGCTCCTATGAGCAGGTACAGGCCAGTGCCGAATTCGCGCAGCTGCGCACCCGGTTCCGCCGCTTCGTCTTCCCGATGACGGCGATTTTCCTGACCTGGTACTTCCTCTACGTCATCCTGGCGGCGTTCGCGCCGTCGTTCATGTCGACGAAGCTCTTCGGCAACATCAACATCGGTCTGGTCATCGGTCTCGGCCAGTTCCTTTCCACCTTCATCATCACGACGCTGTACGCCCGCTGGGCCGACCGCCACTTCGACCCGGCGGCCGAACGACTCCGGGCCGAAGTCGAAGGAGGTGCGGCATGAGGACCGTCGCTCTCGCCGCCGGCCAAGCGGTCGGCACCCCCGCGGTCAACATCACGATCTTCGTCGTCTTCGTCCTGATCACCCTGGGCATCGTGCTGACCGTGTCGCGGAACAACCGCACCGCGGCCGACTACTACGCCGGCGGCCGGGCCTTCTCCGGCCGGCAGAACGGCATCGCCATCTCCGGTGACTACCTGTCCGCGGCGAGCTTCCTCGGTATCGCCGGGGCCATCGCCATCAACGGCTACGACGGGTTCCTCTACTCCATCGGCTTCCTGGTGGCCTGGCTCGTCGCCCTGCTGCTGGTCGCCGAACTGCTCCGGAACACCGGCAAGTTCACCATGGCCGACGTGCTCAGCTTCCGGCTGCGCCAGGCACCGGTGCGTACCGCGGCGGCCATCTCCACCCTCGCCGTGTCCCTGTTCTACCTGCTCGCCCAGATGGCCGGGGCCGGCGGCCTGGTCAACCTGCTGCTCGGGGTCGAGGGAACCGCGGCGCAGAACATCACCATCGCCGTCGTCGGCGTCCTGATGATCGTCTACGTGCTGGTCGGCGGGATGAAGGGGACGACCTGGGTGCAGATCATCAAGGCCGTGCTGCTCATCCTCGGCGCCAGCCTGATGACCGCCTGGGTGCTCGCCAAGGTCGGGCTCAACCTGTCCACCCTGTTCCAGCACGCGGTCGACGCCAACCCGAAGGACGCCCCGCTGGCCCGGGACGCCGTGCTCAACCCGGGCCTGAAGTACGGCCTGGACAACCTCACGAAGATCGACTACATCTCGTTGTCGATCGCCCTGGTGCTCGGTACGGCGGGTCTGCCGCACGTCCTGATGCGCTTCTACACGGTGCCCTCGGCCAAGGAGGCCCGCAAGAGCGTGATCTGGGCGATCTGGCTGATCGGCCTGTTCTACCTGTTCAGCCTGGTCCTCGGGTTCGGCGCGATGTGGCTGGTCGGCCCGAAGACCATCCTCGCCGCACCGGGCAAGGCGAACTCGGCGGCACCCTTGCTCGCCTACGAACTCGGCGGCACCCTGTTGCTCGGGTTGATCTCGGCGGTGGCCTTCGCCACGATCCTTGCCGTGGTCGCGGGCCTGACGATCACCGCAAGTGCCTCCTTCGCCCATGACGTGTACTCCAACGTCATCAAGAAGGGGCAGGTCAACCCGGATGACGAGGTGAAGGTCGCCCGGATCACCGCCCTGGTGATCGGCGCCCTGGCCGTGGTCGGCGGCATCTACGCCAAGGACCAGAACATCGCCTTCCTGGTGGCCCTGGCCTTCGCGGTGGCGGCGTCGGCGAACCTGCCGACGATCCTGTACTCACTGTTCTGGAAACGGTTCAACACCCGCGGCGCGGTGTGGAGCATCTACGGCGGGCTGATCTCCTCGATCGGGCTCATCGCGTTCTCCCCCGTGGTGTCCGGCAACGGGGCGAAGTCGATGATCACCGATCCGTCGGTGGACTTCCACTGGTTCCCCCTGAGTAACCCGGGGATCGTCTCGGTGCCGCTCGCCTTCTTCCTGGGCTGGCTCGGCACCATGCTGAGCAAGGAGAGCAACCCGGAGAAGTACGCCGAGATGGAGGTCCGAGCCCTCACCGGGGCGGGGGCGGAGAAGGCCGTCAGCCACTGACACCGGATCCGCCCGGGGTGTGCGGGCGTCCCGCCCTGCGGGGACGCCCGCACACCCTCCGGCACGGTCAGCCGCCGGCCCGCGCCCAGCCGAGCAGCACCGCCAGGCCGAGGACCGACCGCGGCGCGTACGGGGTACGCCACAACCCGCCGTGGTTGGCGGCCGACCAGAACAGTTCCAGCGGGTGCCCGGCGCCACCGCTCTCGGGAACGCCCTCACCCGTACCGGCAGCACTACCCGCACTGGTGCCCGTGCCGGCACCGGCGCCGGCGCCGGCACCACCGGCGTTCCCGCCCGGGTCCGCGGCGGACGTTCCGGTCGCAAGATCCCCCGCAA
>JARRQM010000032.1:0-9607 GCA_037381765.1 Kineosporiaceae bacterium | reverse complement strand
CGAGGGAGTAGCCGCGCTGCTCGGTGTCCCGGCGGATCTTCCACTCCCGGCGGACCGCCTCCGGCGGGTCCAGGTAGACGGCCACGTCGAAAGCGGCCCGGGCCAGCCGCGTGTGCAACGGCAGCAGGCCCTCGACGATCACGAACTCGCGGGGTTCGACCAGCACGGGCCGGGTGAGCCGGCCCGCGACGTGGTCGTACACCGGTTTGAGGATCGGCTCCCCCATCGCGAGCAGCTGCAGGTGCTGCTCCATGATCTCGATGTAGTTCGCTTCCGGGTTCAGCGGGGTGAACGCCGTCCCGGCGCGCTCCTCACGGTCGTGCCGGTGGTAGTCGTCGACGCAGATCGCGGTCGCCCGGTCGGCGCCGAGGCCGGCGAGGCCGAGTTCGGCGGCGACCCGCGCACCCGGGGCGGAGGCCCCGAACCGGTCGATACCGATGATCCGGGCCCCGGGCAGGACACCCCGCCAGCCGCTGGTCACCCCAGCCTCGGCGACCACCGACGGCAGGCCGTCGGTGAGTTCGGCGAGCCGGCCGGAGGCCACGGCGCGTTCCCGCCACGGCACGCTGACCACCCGGGCGGTGATCCCGCGACCGGCGAGTTCCCCGGCCGCCTGCACGGCGAGGGCCACCTCGGACCCGGTGGCGACGAGCGCCACCTGCGGCTGCCCGGTCACCCCGGCGACGGTCACCTCGCGGCAACCGTCGGAGGCGATGACCTCGGCCGTGGTCGGCGCGAGCACCGGAAGGTTCTGCCGGCTCAGCACCAGCGCGGACGGCCTGCGGGAGGCGAGGGCGGCACCCCAGCAGGCGGCCGTCTCGTTGGCGTCGGCCGGTCGCAGCACCGCGAGGTCCGGGATCAGCCGCAGCGACTCGACGTGCTCGACCGGCTGGTGGGTCGGGCCGTCCTCACCGACCCACACCGAGTCGTGGGTGAGGATGTACGCGGCCGGCACGCCCATCAGCGCGGACAGCCGGATCGCCCCCCGCATGTAGTCGCTGAACACGAGGAAGGTCGACCCGAACGGGCGCAGCCCGTGCAGGGCGAGACCGTTCAGGGCACCGCCCATCGCGTGTTCGCGGATCCCGAACCGGATCAGCCGGCCCGCATAGTCGCCGGCGGCGACGTACCCGGAGTCCAGGGCGGTCCCGGTGGAACCGGCGAGGTCCGCCGACCCACCGACCAGTTCGGGGACCTGGGGGAGCAGCGCGCCGAGCACCTTGCCGGAGGCGACCCGGGTGGCCATCGCCGTCCCCGGCTCGAATTCCGGCAGGGCGTCGGCGGGCAGGTCCACGGTCACCGGGCCGTCGCTGGGCGGGGCCTTCGGGAAGGTCCGGGCCCATTCGGCGCGGAGTTCCCGTTTGGCCGCGAGCACCTCGGCGACGTGCGCGCGGACGTCCTCGGGCACCGAGAACGGCTCCTCCGGCCAGCCGTAACGCTGCTTCGTGCGGGTGAGTACGGCCGGCGACAGCGGGGCGCCGTGCGCCGTGGAAGTGCCCTCGACGCCGGGGGCGCCCCGGCCGATGACCGTCCGCACCGCGATCAGGGTGGGCCGCCCGTCCCCCTGGGCCGCCTCGGTGAACGCGGCGCGCAGGGCCGCGGTGTCCTCACCGTCGGTGACCCGCATGGTCCGCCAGCCGTAGGAGGCGAACCGGGCGACAACGTCGTCCTTGCAGGATGCGGTGGCTGCGGCGTCGATGGTGATGTCGTTGTCGTCCCAGATGACGATCATCCGGTCGAGGCCGAGGGTGCCCGCGAGGGAGGCCGCCTCGTGGCTGATCCCCTCCATCAGGCAGCCGTCCCCGGCGATCACCCAGGTGCGGTGGTCCACCGACCCGTCCCCGGCGCGTTCGGCGAGCATCCGCTCGGCCAGCGCCAGCCCGACCGCGGTGGACACCCCGGCGCCGAGCGGCCCGGTTGTCGTCTCCACCCCCGGCACCTCCCCGTACTCCGGGTGCCCCGGGGTCTGCGACCCCCACTGCCGGAACTGCTTGAGTTCCTCCATCGGCAGCCAGCCGGCGAGGTGCCCGAGGGAGTACAGCAGCGCGGAGGCGTGCCCCGCGGAGAGCACCAGCCGGTCCCGGTCGGCCCAGGAGGTGTCGTCCGGGTCGAGGCGCAGGTGGTGGGCGAACAGCTCCCAGGCCACCGTGGCGAGCCCCATCGGCGCGCCGGGGTGGCCCGACTTCGCCGCGCTCACGGCGTCGGCGGCGAGCATCCGCACCGCCGTGGCGGTACGCGCGTCCAGGTCCCCGGCCGGCGGGGCCAGGTCGGGGGCGGCAGGCTCGGTGACCTCAGGCTCGGGGCCGGAAGCATGCGAGGCGCTCATGGGCGACACCGTAACGCGCGCCGCGCCGGAACGCGTTCCCCTCCCCGGGGGGACACCGGGGGGAGCCCGGTATCCCCACCCGACCTGCCGCGACAATCCTACCAAAGGGGACAGGACGGGCCGCCGGGCGAGGGCCCGGCAAGGCCCCCGGAGGCACCGCCGGCGGCACATCCGGGGCCGACTGGCGCTCTCCGCGGGGCACGCCGCCCGCTGCTGTCCGGGTGCCGCGCAGCGCCGAGACGGAATTCGAGGACACGCTCTATGGTTCGCCCTATGCCGACACCGAGCTCACCCGTCCGGGTGGTCCTCGTGGACGACCACCCCATGGTCCTCGCCGGGCTCGTGGCCATGCTCTCCCCGTTCCCGACCCGGGTCCGGGTGGTCGGGCAGGCCGAGGACGCCCGCAGCGCCACCCGCACCGTCGCCACGCTCCGCCCCGACGTCGTCCTCCTCGACGTGCGGCTGGGCCGGGACAGTGGCCTCGACGTGTGCCGGACGCTCACCGACAGCGGCAGCGACGCCAAGGTCGTCTTCCTCTCCGTGTACGACGACGAGCAGTACGTCTTCGAGGCGCTGCGCGCGGGCGCAAGCGGCTACCTGCTCAAACGGGTCGACGGTGAGGAACTGGTGCGCCGGATCGAGGAGGTCGCCGCCGGGGAGACCGTCGTCGACGCCACCCTCGCCGGCCGGCTCGCCGCCTCCGCCGCCCGCCTGCAACGCGGCGAGTTCTGGCCCGGCGCCCACCTCGGGCTCACCCAACGGGAGAGCGAGGTTCTCGCCCTGCTCGTCTCCGGCCTGTCCAACCGGGCCATCGCGCAGCGCCTGGTCCTCGGCGAGGAGACGGTGAAGAGCCATCTGCGGGGGCTCTACCGGAAACTTGAGGTACCCGACCGGGCCGGGGCCATCGCCGTGGCCCTCCGGGAGGGCCTGTTCCGGTGAGCGACCGGGGGCCGACCGGGGCGCAGGCCCTCGACCTGCTCATGGCGGAGCGACCCGACCTGATCGCCGGGGTCGCCGCGATCGGCTGCGCGGGACATGACCTCGCCGGACTGTGCCGGGCCCTGTCCGCACTGGTACCGGCGGCCACCGGGGTGCGCGGTTGCCGGGTGTACGTGCTCAGCGACGACGGGCGTTCCCTCGACCTGGACGGCGGAACCGGATCCGCCGCGACCGCTGCCACCTCCGGGCCGGACCGACCCGCCCCGGCCCGCTACCCGATCGGCCAGGGGCTGCCCGGCTGGGTCGCCGCCCACCGCACGGCCAGCCACCGGCGCGGCACCGCCGCCGAGGACGACCGGCTGTGCCTACCCGTCCTGCACGACCGCGGCGGCCTCGTCGCCGCCGTCGAGGTGCACGGCCCGGGCAGCACCCCGGAAGCGGCGGCGGCCCGGGTGATCCGGCTCATCGTCGGCACCCTCACCCCGGCCCTGTGGCAGGCCCGGCAACTGGAGCAGTTCCGGGATCGCGGGGCGTCCGCGGAACGGTTCGCCGAATGGGCGGTCGCCGCGCAGGAGACCGAACGGGCCCGGCTGTCCCGGGAGATCCACGACGGGATCTCCCAGCGCCTCGCCGGGGTCGGATTCCACCTGTCGGCCGCCGGCAGCCTGCTCCCCGGGGAACATTCGACCGAGGGGGTCCGCGCGCAGCTCGGGCAGGCCCGGGCACTGGTCGACCTCGCCTCGGCGGAGATGCGGGCGGCGATCGCCGCCCTGCGCCCGCCCATCCTCGACGACCTCGGGCTGCCCGCGGCCCTGTCCAGCCTGGCCCGGGAGGCGCGGACCCGGGCCGAACACGTCGAGATCGAACTGACCCTGGTCGGGGAACTCCCCGAGCCGCTCCCCGACCACGTGCAGACGGCGCTGTACCGGATCGCCCAGGAGGCGCTGACGAACGCGCTCACCCATGCGGCGGCCGCCTCGATCGACCTCGTCCTGGAACTGGAGACCGACCGGGTCACGCTCACCGTCATCGACGACGGGCGCGGGTTCCGGATGGTTCCCGGACCGGTATCGGCCGGACCGGACGGGGAAACCCCGCGGGCCGGGCGCGCCGACTCCTACGGGCTGCGGAGCATGCACGAGCGGGCCGAACTCGTCGGTGGCTGGCTCAGCGTGTCGAGCCGGCGGGGCACCGGAACCCAGGTGCGCGCGGTGGTCCCGCTCCCCGGGACCGGCCCGGCCGGCACCGGCCCGGCCGACCCCGCGAACAACGGCGCCCGCGACGCGGACGGCACGGGGTGAGATCCCCCGGCAGGACCTCACCCCGGGAACGTGCAGGCCCGCACGGACCGGGGTGAGGCGGGGCGGAGCGGCCCGCACGAACCGCCCCACCCCACCGGCCCGCGCGGGCGGGCCGTCCCGCTCAGGCAGCCTCGGGCAGGTAGCTCCCGTTGAGTGCCTCGACGTTCCGCCGCACCCGCGCGGCGAGGGCCTCCTGCCCGGCCGTCCACGCGTCGTCGCTGCCCCGCCTCGCCTTCAGCGCCGGGTCCACCAGGGCCCGCCCGAAGGAGAAGGTGAGCGGCCACGGGGTGGTCGCCGACTGCATCGCGGCGAGGTTCGCCGTGGCCACGGCCGGGGCCTGGCCGCCGGACAGGAACGCCACCCCGGCGACCTGCTCCGGAACCCGACACAGCAGGGTCTGCACGGTCGCCTCGGCGACCTCCTCGGGGCCGGCCGGCCGCGGGCTGTCCACCCCCGGGACGACCATGTTCGGCTTGAGCACCATCCCGGCGTAGTCGACACCGGCCAGCTCCAGCTGCCCGAAGACCTCCCGGAGTACGGCGTTCGTCACCAGCGCGGTCCGGGTCAGGGTGTGCGCCCCGGACATCATCACCTCGGGCTCGACGATCGGCACGATGCCCTGCTCCTGGCACAGCCGGGCATATCGGGCAAGGGCATGCGCGTTCGCCGCGATGGCCCGCCGGGACGGGGTGTTCCCGGTGATCGTGATGACGGCCCGCCACTTCGCGAATGCGGCACCCATCTGCGCGTACTCGGCGAGCCGGGCCCGCAGCCCGTCCAGACCCTCGGTGATCGTCTCACCGTCGGCGCCGGCCAGCGGGTGGGCACCGGTGTCGACCTTGATCCCGGGCAGGATGCCCAGGTCGTCGAGCAGCTTCGGGATCGGCTGCCCGGCCCGGGTGGACTGGCGCAGCGTCTCGTCGGCGAGGATCACCCCGGACACCCCGGTGGCCAGGTCGGGGGTGCTCACCAGCATCTCCCGGTAGTCGCGGCGGGTGGTCTCGCTCGCCGCGACCCCGGCGGCCTCCAGCCGGGAACTCATCGTCCGGATGCTCTCGTCCGCGGCGAGGATGCCGCGCCCGGGGGCGACCATCCGTGCGGCCACCTCGTGCAGCGTGCTCATGGGGTTGTCCTCCCTGATCGGGCTCCGGACCTGGTCCGTGCCGCTGTCGCTCGGGCACCGGACGTCGTCCGGGCCGGTTGTCACCGGTCCTCGGGGCCGGGGCCGTGCGGTTCCGGCCGGGACCGCCGAGGGCGCCGGAACCGCGGGCACGCCGTCGGGCACGCCGAACCGTGCGGGCCTCCCGGCCGGTGCACCGCACCGTAGGCGGGGCCGGACCGGAGTGAATCCCCTCCCCGGTGGAACCGGTGGGGGAAGGCCCGCCCGGATCGGAGGGTTAGCCTGCCCTCATGGACGCCACCGGTTGGGATGCCCGATACGCGAGCCGCGACCTGATCTGGGGGGCGGCGCCGAACCGCTGGGTCACCGAGATCGTCACCGGACTCACTCCGGGCACGGCCCTCGACCTTGCCTGCGGGGAGGGCCGCAACGCGATCTGGCTGGCAGCCGCCGGGTGGACGGTGACCGGGGTGGACTTCTCCGCCGTCGCCCTGGAGCGGGCTGCGGACAGTGCCCGGCACGCCGCCCCCCTGTCCGGGTCGGTCACCTGGCGGCGGGGCGACCTCACCACCGACCACCCGGACCCGGTCAGCAGCGACCTCGTCCTGCTCGCCTACCTGCAGCTCCCCGCCGAGCAGCGACGTATTGCCCTGCGGGCCGCCGCCGCCGCGGTACGCCCCGACGGGCACCTACTCGTCGTCGCCCACCACAGCGACACCCTCGTCGACGGCACCGGCGGACCGCGGGACCCGGACGTGCTCTACACCGCGGAGGACGCGCTCGCCGACGTCGCCGGGGTCGCCGAATTCACCGTGCTCCGCGCCGAACGTGCCGAACGTCCCGTCGACGGCGCCCCGCGCCCCGCCCTCGACACGGTGCTGCTGCTCCGCCGCGGCTAAGGCCCGTTCGGGACTGCCCGTTCGGGGCTACCCGTTCGGGACTGCCCGTTCGGGACTGCGCGGCGCCCGGGTGGCGCCGTCACCCCGCTCCCGGGCACGCGCCACGAGTGCGGGGTGACGGGCACCCCACCGACCGGACTCCCCCGTACGGGCCGGCCGGCGGTACCCCCGCACGGGACCCGGTTCGGCTGGCTGGCTGGCTGGCTCAGGCGTACGCGCGGGGAGGGTTCCAGTGAACCCCCGCCGGGGTCATCGGGCCGTACCGTGGGGATATGCCGTACAAGTCCGTACGCATGTCGGGCGCGGGAAGGCCCCGTAGTGTCCGGAAAGATGCCATATCGGCCCGTTCCGTCCCGTGGTCGGTACGGGCGAAGCCGTCCGGGACCGGGCACTCCCCGCTTTTCGTTGCCATCTTCGCCAACCATGTTCCTCAACGCTGATACGTTCCGTTAGCCTGCGTGACCGCATCGCAATGCCGCTGTCTCGGGCCCTGGTCGCCGGACACCCCGTCGCGCCGGTGGCTCCGCCCCCCGGGAGGACATGTGCACGAGCCCGTGGCCGGATCCGGCACCGGTCCCGCCGACTCCCCGGCCCCCTCCGCCGCACCGGGTAGGGCACGGCCTGCTTCCCCGGTGTCCGACCCGACCGAACCGGCCGGGATCACCGATCGCGGGGATTTCGCCCGGGCATTGACCCGGTTGCGGGAACGGGCCGGGCGCAGCGTCCGGGACCTGGCCCGCGAGGTCGACCAGCAGCCGAGCACGCTCGGCGGGTACTTCAGCGGGCGGCACCTTCCCCCGGTCACCGCCACCGAGGCGTTCACCGCAGTGCTCACCGCCTGCGGGGTCCCCGCCGAGGAGCTGCCGGACTGGCTGGACGCCCTGGTCCGGGTGCGGCACGCACCGGGGCACACCGGTCCGGACGCCTCCCCGTACCGCGGCCTGGAATCGTTCCGTCCGGAGGACGCCGACTGGTTCTTCGGCCGTGAGGCACTCACCGCGACCCTGGTCGAGGAACTCCGGCATGCGAACGCGGGTAGTGGCCTCGTCGCCGTTGTCGGGGCGTCCGGCTCCGGTAAGTCCTCCCTGTTGCGGGCCGGGCTCGTACCGGCCGTCCAGCGCGGGGAACTGAACTGCCCGGACCGCCCGCGCGACTGGCGGGTGATCACCCCCGGTCCGGACCCGGTCGCCGAACTGGAACGCGCCCTCGACGGTTCCGGTCCGTGCCGGCTGCTCGTCGTCGACCAGTTCGAGGAGCTGTTCACCGTCTGCGGCGACGACCGGCGGCGCAAGGAGTTCGTGTCCCGGCTGCAGCAGGAGTGCGGGGCGGGTACCGGCACGGTCGCCGCCCTCGGGTTGCGCGCCGACTTCTACGCCGAGACGACCCGGCTGCGCGGGATGGTCGACGTGCTGCAACGGCATCAGGTGGTCGTCGGCCCGATGGATGAGGCGGGGCTGCGCCAGGCCATCGAGGAACCGGCACGCCGTTCCGGCGTCGTCCTGGAAGACGGATTTACCGACGTCCTCCTCCAGGCGCTCGCCCCGGTCGGCCCAGCCGGCCCGGACGGCGCGCCGGAACCGGGCGTCCTGCCCTTGCTCTCGCACGCCCTGCTCGCCACCTGGGAGCGCAGCCGGCGGGGGCGGCTCACCGTGGCCGACTACCTGGCCGCCGGTGAGGTGCGCGGGGCTATCGCGACGACGGCGGAGGACATCCACACCCGGTTGAGCCCACCGGAGCGGGCGGCGGCCCGGCAGCTGTTCCGCCGGCTGGTCTCCCCCGGCGCCGGGGTCGCCGACACCCGCCGCCGGGTCCGGCACGCCGAACTCGCCACCGACGGGACCGGTCCGAGCCCGGAACTCACCGCAGCGATCGAGGCCTACGTGCGGGGCCGGCTGCTCACCGCCGACGACGAGTCGGTGCAGATCAGCCACGAGGCGCTGGTTCCGGCCTGGCCGCGGCTACGGGAGTGGATCGACGCCGACCGGGCCGGTCTGCGGTTGCAGCACGAGATCAGCGAGGCATCCGCGGGTTGGCGGGCGGCGGGCCGCGACCCGCACCTGCTGTACCGGGCGGCCCGGTAGCAGGCTGCCCGGGAGTGGGCGGCGGATCCGGTGAACCGGTTCGCCCTCGCCCCGGATGAACGGGAGTTCCTGGACGAGGCGGCCGATCTGGCCGACCGGGAGGAACATGGGCGCCGGGCCGCGGTCCGCCGGCTGCACCGCCTCGTCGCCGGGCTCGTGGTCCTGCTGCTCACCAGCGCGACCCTGGCCGGGTACGCCTTCCACCTGCGGGGGACGACGGAACGGGAACGGGATCTCGCCCTGTCCCGGCAGCTCGCCGTCGAGTCGACGCGGGTGCGTCCGACCGACCCCGCGCTCGCCGCCCAGCTCGCCGTGGCCGCCTACCGGATCGCCCCGACCCCGCAGGCCCGCTCCGGGCTGCTGGATGCGGCGGCGGCCCCGGTGCCGACCCGGTTGCTCGGCCCGCCCGGGGTACTCCAGGCGGTGGCCGTCGCCGACGTTGCCGCAGGGACCGGGGGCGACCGGCTGGTTGCCGGCGCCGGGGAGCAGGGCACGGTCCGGCTCTGGGCGGTGCCGGCAGCGACTATGACGGGCGCCGCGGGCGCCGCGGGCACTGCGGGCTCCGCAAACGCCGCGGACTCCGCAAACGCTGCGGACTCTGCGGGCTCTGCGGACTCTGCGGGGGTTCCGCGGGTGCTCGCGGATCTTCTGGTGGGGGATGGCAGTACGGTGTTCGCCGTCGCGTTGTCCCCGGATGGGCGGACCCTGGCTGCGGCCGGCGGGGACCGGACGGTCCACCTGTGGAACATCGTCGACCCCGCGCATCCGGTAGCCGTAACCCCGCTGACCGGTCCGGAGAACACCGTGTACGCGCTCTCCTTCACCCCGGACGGGCGGGCTCTCGCCGCGGGCAGCGCGGATGGCACGGTCCGGTTGTGGACGTTGTCGGGTCCGGCCGCGGCCGTTCCGGCGGGGGGTCCGTTGCGGGGGCCGAGCGGCGC
>JARRQM010000031.1:0-11215 GCA_037381765.1 Kineosporiaceae bacterium | reverse complement strand
CTCGGCTTCGACGGGGTCGAGGTGATGATCTGGACCGACCCGGTCAGCCAGGATGCGGCCGCCCTGGTCGCCCTGTCCGCGCACTACGGGATACCCGTGCGGTCGCTGCACGCGCCGACCGTGCTCGTCGCGCAACGGGTGTGGGGCCGCGACCCCTGGGTGAAGGTGGACCGTTCCTGCGAGATCGCCCGGCAGCTCGGTGCCCGGACGGTCGTCGTGCACCCGCCGTTCCGTTGGCAGCGGGAGTACGCGGCAGGGTTCGCCGACGGTGTCGCCGAACGGGCCGAGCGGTACGGGGTGCGGCTCGCGGTGGAGAACATGTACCCGTGGCGGGCCAGGAACCGGGAGATCCTCGCCTACCACCCGGGCTGGGATCCCGTGCCGCAGCCCTACCGGGACGTCACCCTCGACCTGTCGCATACGGCCACCTCCGGGTCGGACGCCGTACAGATGGTCGCCGACCTCGGCGGACGGCTCGCCCACCTGCACCTCGCCGACGGGACAGGGTCGGCCAAGGATGAACACCTCGTTCCCGGGCGAGGCACCCAACCCTGCGCCGACGTGCTGCACGACCTCGCCGGGCGCGGCTGGGACGGGGAGGTCGTCGTCGAGGTGAGTACCCGCCGTTGCCGCAGCCGGGCCGAGCGGCGGGCCGAACTCGCCGAATCGCTGGCCTTCGCCCGGCGGCACCTGGTCGCCGGGACGAGGACATCGTTGACCCGGGCGAGCGGCTGAGCGTATGGCGCGCCCGGACCCGAGCCCTGACCACAGCCCGGACCCTGCCCCGGGCCCCCAGCGCCGCCGGGGTCGCCGGCCCGCGGGGGAGGACACCCGTGCGCAGATCCTCGCCGCGGCACGGACCGAATTCACCGAGCGTGGGTACGAGGCGGTGACTTTGCGCGGGATCGCCCGCTCCGCCGGTGTGGACGCCCGACTCGTGCACCACTACTTCGGCGGCAAGGAGGAGATCTTCGTCGCCGCCCTGGACTTCCCGGTCCTTCCCTCGCAGGTGGTGCCGGCCGCCTTCGGCGGGCACCGCGAGGGTCTCGGCGAGCGGGTGGCGCGGGTGTTCCTCTCCGCCTGGGAGACCCCGCAGGGGCGGTCCCAGGTGATCGCCCTGCTCGGGGCCGGGCTGGCGAGCGAGCAGATCGCCCGGGTGCTGCGGGAGTTCATCACCCGAGAGATCCTCGTCCGGGCGGTCGCCGGGGCCGGAGCGGAGGACCCTGAGCTGCGGGCCACGCTCGTGGCCAGCCACATGGTCGGCGTCGCCGTGCTTCGCCACGTGCTCAAGGTCGAGCCCATGGCGTCAGCCGACGTGGAGGACCTCGTCGCGGTCATCGCGCCGACCCTGCAGCGCTACCTCACCGGGGAACTCGTGCCCGGGGAAGCCCCCGGCCCCGACACGCCCTGATCCCCGTCCCGGGATACCCCGTCTGCGGTTGCCCCCGGACCGACACGGGTCTATTTTCATCACATGATGAATTCCATTCCCGGTGAGTCCCCACAGACCGCCATCCGGGTGGACGGGCTCCGGGTGGTCCGCGGCGGTCGCGTCATCATCCCCGGGCTCGACCTGGAGGTTCCGGCCGGGCAGGTGGCCGGCCTGCTCGGACCCAGCGGCTGCGGCAAGTCCACCCTGATGCGCAGCATCGTCGGGGTGCAGAAGGTGGCCGGTGGTGAGGTCACCGTCCTCGGCCGGCCCGCCGGCAGCTCCGCCCTGCGCACCCGGGTCGGGTACCTGACCCAGGCCCCGAGCATCTACCCCGACCTCACGGTCGAGGAGAACCTCGGCTACTTCGCCGCAGTCATCGGCACCCCCCGCCGGGGGGTGGCCGACGAGGTCGCCCGGGTGCTCGACCTCGTCTCGCTCACCGACCACGCGACGGCCCGGGCCGGGGCGCTGTCCGGGGGACAGGAGTCCCGGGTGTCCCTGGCCGACGGGGTGACCCTGCTCGTGTCCAGTCACGTCATGGACGAGGCGGTGCGCTGCGACCGCCTGTTGCTCATGCGGGCCGGGGAGCTACTCGCCGACGACACCCTCGACGGGGTGCTCGCCGCCACCGGCGCCGCCGATGTCGAGCAGGCATTCCTCACCCTCGTCGACCGCGCCGAGGAACAGGCGCGGCAGGCCAGCAGCTCCTCGGAGGTTTCGGCATGAGCCCGCGACTCACCCTCGTCACCGCCGCCCGGGTGCTCCGGCAGATCCGGCACGACCGGCGCACCGTGGCGCTGCTGCTCGTCGTGCCCAACGTGCTCATGGGGCTGGGTGCGTGGATCTTCGAGAACACCCCGACGTTCGACCAGATCGGGGCGCCGCTGCTGGGGATCTTCCCGTTCGTCATCATGTTCCTGCTCACGAGCATCACGACGCTGCGTGAGCGGCAGACCGGCACCCTGGAGCGGTTGCTCACCATGCCGCTCGGCAAGGCCGACTTCGTCGCTGGCTACGCGCTCGCGTTCGGCTTCCTCGCCGCCGTGCAGGCCTCGATCACCACCGCCTTCTCGGTGTGGGTGCTCGGCCTGGACGTGCCGGGGCGGCGTGGCTTCTGCTGTCCGTCGCCGTCGTCGACGCCCTGCTCGGCACCACCCTCGGGCTGTTCGTCTCCGCCTTCGCCTCCACCGAGTTCCAGGCGGTGCAGTTCATGCCGGCGCTGGTGCTGCCGCAGTTCTTCCTCTGCGGTCTGCTCGTTCCCCGGGACCGGCTGCCGGACGTGCTGAGCTGGATCTCCGACGTGCTTCCGCTGTCCTACGCGGTGGACGCGATGAGGACGATCACGGTGGACCCCGACGGCACCGGGGATGTCCTGGTGAACATCCTCATCGTGGTCGGGTTCGTCGTCGCGAGTATCGCCGCGGGAGCGGCGACGTTGCGGCGGCGCACCGCCTGACCCGTCGACCGACCTGACCCGTCGCTTGACCTGACCCGTTGCTCGATCAGGTCCGGCGGAACCCGTCGACCGACCTGACCCGTCGCTCGATCAGGTCCGGCGGAAGGTGAGACGGATGAACGTGTAGTCGAGCCCGGTGCGCGTCCAGTGCACCGGGCGTTCGGCATGTTCCAGGGCCAGTTCGCCGACCAGGGCGAGGCCGTGCCGGGCGGCGAGGGCGACGAGGTCGCGGATCTCCTTCGGGGAGAAGATGTGCACCTGCTCGCCGTACATGGTGATCCCGGTGGTATCCGGGGGGTCGGCGTCGTAGTCGGTGGAGATGACGAGCACCCCACCGGGCCGCAGGATCCGCGCCGACTCGGCGAGGAAGGGCTCCAGAGGAACCCCGTGCTCGATCACGCTCATGCAGGTGACCGCGTCGAACCGGGCGTCGGGGAAGTCGGTGGCGGTGATGTCCCCGTAGCGGAAGAGCACCCCGTCGCGGCGCACGTCGGCGCCGAATTCGAGGTTGTTCCCGACGAGGTCGGTCAGCCCGTACAGGCGCAGCCACGGCAGCACCGAGGAGTACCGGGCGCTCCCCGCGTCGAGCACCCGGGCACCGTCCCCGCATTCGGCGAGCACGGTGGCCACGGCGCCGAGGGCGTCCCAGTTCTTCGGCCGGTCGTGGTGCAACGGTAGGCGCAGGCGGCGGCATTCGGTGACGGCGTCCCGCCAGTCCCCGGCGCCACGCAACACGTCCGTCGCCGGCATCGGGGCCGGACGGGGACGGTTGCCGCGCCGGGCCTCCCACCGTCGTTGCAGGGCGACCCTGGCCCACAGGGCGTACTCGGCGCCGCGTTTGGCCACGGCGAGGGCCAGGCCCCCGGGTGGCGCGGCGGCGCGGGGTGTGGTGGTCTCCTCAGGTCCCGGCACGGCTGGCCACTGTACCCGGTGTCCCCGGCGTACCCTTCCGCCCGGACCGGTCACCCCCGTCCGCCCCGTCCACTCCGTCACGGATCGGAGGCACTCCCGGTGCGTCAGGTTCTCATCCGCGCCTCGCACAGTTCCCGGATCCGCGGGCTGGTCGAGACGGTTCCGCCGGCCCGGGCCCTGGTCGCCCGGTACGTGCCCGGGGTGGCCGCCGAGGACGCCGTCGCCGCCTGTTCCCGGCTGGCCACCGCCGGGTTGCTGGCCTCCCTGGACCATCTCGGCGAGGACACCACCGATCTCGCCCAGGCCCGGGCCACCCGGGACGCCTACCGGCAGGTGCTCCGCCTGCTCGCCGACGCCGGGCTGGTCGGGCCGGATTCCCCGGCCGCCGCCGAGGTGTCGGTGAAGCTGTCCGCGGTCGGCCAGGCCCTCGGCCGGGACGGGGACAAGATCGCCCTGGAACATGCGCGGGACATCTGCGTGGCCGCCACCGAGGTGGGCACGACGGTGACCCTCGACATGGAGGATCACACGACCACCGACTCCACCTTGGCGGTGCTGCGGGAGCTGCGTGCGGACTTCCCGACGGTCGGTGCCGTACTCCAGGCCTACCTGCGCCGGTCCGAGGCGGACTGCCGGGACCTCGCGACGGAGGGGTCCCGGGTACGCCTGTGCAAGGGCGCCTACGACGAGCCGTCCTCGGTCGCTTTCCGGGACCGCACCGAGGTGGACCTGTCCTACGTGCGGTGCCTGAAGGTGCTCATGGCCGGTCCCGGCTACCCGATGGTGGCCACACACGATCCGCGGCTCGTCGACATCGCCTCGGTGCTCGCCGCCCGGTCCGAGCGGGCTCCCGGGTCCTACGAGTTCCAGATGCTCTACGGGGTCCGCCCGGATGAGCAGGTCCGGCTCGCCGGGCAGGGCGAGACGGTGCGGGTCTACCTGCCCTACGGCGAACAGTGGTACGGCTACCTGATGCGCCGGCTGGCGGAACGGCCCGCGAACCTCACCTTCTTCCTGCGTTCCCTGGTGTCCCGGGGGTGAGGGCCGTTCCGGTCCGGTCCGGTCCGATCCGGCCCGACCGGTTCCGGATCGGTGTGGCCGCTCCGGCCGGGCCCGGGCCGACTCGGCCCCGACCGGGGTTCCCGGCTGCCGTAGGGTGCGGGGCGAGCGAGGGAAGGGCGGGACGGACCGACCATGGGTGAGAGCATCGCGATCCTCGGTTCCGGGGTGATGGGCGAGACGCTGCTGTCCGGGTTGCTCCGGGCCGGGCGTGAGGCGACGGATGTGGTGATCACCGAGCGGCGCCCGGAACGGGCCGCGGAACTGTCCGCGCGCTACGGGGTCGTGGTGACGTCGAACTCCGCGGCGGTGGCCGACGCCGACACGGTCCTCCTCGTCGTCAAACCACAGGATATCGCCGCCCTGTTGGAGGAGATCCGGGATCATCTGCCGCATGACGTGCTTGTCGTGTGCATTGCGGCGGGGATCACCACGGCGTTCGTCGAGCAGCGCCTTCCGCGCGGGATCGCCGTCGTCCGGGTGATGCCGAACACGCCGGCCCTGGTCGATGAGGGGATGGCCGCGATCAGCCCGGGCAGTCATTGCGACGCCGGACATCTGGACCGGGCCCGGGCCCTGCTGTCCGCGACCGGGAAGGTGGTTCAGGTGCCGGAGAGCCATCAGGACGCCGTGACGGCGATCAGCGGTTCGGGTCCGGCGTACATTTTTTACGTCGTCGAGGCGATGATCGAGGCGGGTGTGCTCCTCGGGTTGTCCCGGGTGACCTCGACCGAACTCGTCGTGCAGACCCTGTACGGGGCGGCGACGATGCTCCGGGAAACCGGGGAACATCCGACGGTGCTGCGCGAACAGGTGTCCAGTCCGGCCGGGACGACCATCGCGGCGTTGCGCCAGCTGGACGATCACAAGGTGCGTGCGGCGTTCCTCACGGCGATGGAGTCCGCCCGGGACACCCGGGAGCTATCCGCCGGGTCCTGACCCGCCGGCTGCGCGGCCCGGGGTGGGCCGTGCTCAGCCGAGGATCGGCCGGGCCTCGGGGTTGCGGTAGCTGTTCCGGGTCGGGCGCAGCGCGAGGGTCGT
Organism: Kineosporiaceae bacterium; assembly: GCA_037381765.1. Lineage (GTDB taxonomy): Bacteria > Actinomycetota > Actinomycetes > Actinomycetales > Kineosporiaceae > JARRQM01. Next base: position 5,315 of record JARRQM010000031.1, on the reverse strand, counting down.
CGCCACAGCGATCGGCCCCACCCGGCCGACGAGCATCAGCGCGATCATGAGGTACTGCTCGGCGGGCGGTAGCGCCGCGGTCACCCCGGTGGTGAGTCCGACACTGCCGAAGGCGGAACTCACGTCGAAGAGCACCTCGCCGAGGGCATCCCCGGTGGATTCGAGCAGGGTGAGCACGACCACCCCGATGACGGCGAGGGCGAGCCCGACCACGGCGAGGGCCTGGCGGATCGTCCCGGCGGCGAGCCGGCGGTCGAACACGTCGATGTCGGTGTTCCCGCGTACTTCGGCGACGACGGCGAGGACCAGTACGGCGACCGTGGTCACCTTGATCCCCCCGGCGGTTCCGCCGCTGCCCGCGCCGACGACCATCAGCAGGTCGAGGACGAGCAGGGTGGAGGCGTCCGCGTCGGCGTAGTCGATGGTGTGGAAGGCCGCGGTGCGCGGGGCGATCCCGTCGAAGATCCCGGACAGGACCCGGGTTCCCGGGGTGAGCCCGCCGAGCGTGTCCGGGTTGTGCCATTCCCCGACGAGCAGCGCGACCGGTCCGACGACCAGCAGGATGAAGGTGACCACGAGGGTCAGCCGGGTGTGTACCGACCAGCGGCGTACCGGGCGTACCCGCAGCGTCTCGATGAGCACCGGGTAGCCGAGCCCGCCGGCGATGACGGCGGCCAGGAGCGTCAGGAGGATCAGGGGGTCCCCGGAGAATCCGGCGACGTTGTCCGGCCACAGGCTGAGCCCGGCGTTGTTGAACGCGGACACCGCGTGGAACAGCGCATGTGAGCAGGCCCGACCCCACGGGTAGTGGTAGCCGAGCAGTAGCCGGGCGAGCAGGGCGAGGAAGGTGAGGAACTGGGCGGTGAGCGCGATGAGCAGGCTGCCCCGGACGACCTGGCGCACCGTGGCGAGGTCGACCGACCCGGACGGGGAGCGGCTGACCAGCCGGCTGTGCAGGCCCAGCCGGGTTGCCGCGACGAGCCCGAGCAGGGTCGCGGTGACCATCATCGCCAGCCCGCCGATCTCGACCAGCAGGAGGATCACCGCCTGGCCGAACCCTGACCAGGTGCTGCCGGTGTCGACCAGGGTCATTCCCACCGCGCAGGTCGCCGACACGACGGTGAACAGGGCCACCCGGGCCCCGGGGATCGGCCCGGTGCTCGCCACCGGGAGCATCAGCAGCGCCCAGCCGAGCAGCAGGGTGAGCGACAGCCCGGCGACGGTCCAGCGCACCGGATGCCGCCAGGGGCCCACCCCGGTCCGCTGGATCTGGTGCAACCGGCCGGCCAGCCGGCGCAACGTGATCTGGACGAGGACCGGCGGATGCGGGCGCCAGGTCACGGGCGGGCCGCGAACTTCTCGATCAGCCGGCTGTGCCCGCTCACGATGAGGATGTCGTGCGGGAGCACCCGGGTCTGCGGAACCGCGTAGGTGAAGTCCTCGCCGGGGGTCTTCACCCCGACCACGGTCACCCCGTACCGCTTGCGGATCTGGGATTCGGCGAGGGTGAACCCCTGGGTCTCCTGAGGGGGGCGCATCTTCACAAGGGTGAACTCGTCGTCGAACTCGATGTAGTCGAGTAACCGGCCGGTGACCAGGTGGGCCACCCGCTGCCCGGCGTCCTTCTCCGGGTAGACGACGTGGTGCACGCCGATCCGTTGGAGGATTTTTCCGTGTGCGGGGGACAGGGCCTTCCCCCAGATCTGGGGGACTTCGAGGTCGACGAGGTTGGCGCAGGTGAGCACGCTGGACTCGACGGAGGTGCCGATCCCGACGACGGCGATCCCGCATTCGCGTGCCCCGAGCTGTTCGAGGACCTCCAGGTTCGTCGAATCGCCCTCGACGGCGTGGGTCACCCGGTTGGACAGGTCCTGCACGATCGTCGGGTCGCGGTCGATGCTCACCACCTCATGTCCCATCCGGGCGAGGCTCACTGCGGTGGCGGCGCCGAACCGGCCGAGACCGCATACCAGGACACGGTCGTCGCGGGGGGCCTTGTTCGCGTTCACGTGGGGCACCTCGTTCCAGATGATCTGTCTCGGGGTGGCGGGCCGGACCACGGTACCGAGCCGACCCCGGATCGGCCGCGCGGCTCGTTCGCGTCCCCGGCCCTCCGTGGCGAACGTCGGCGGCCGGGGTCGGACCGGGGTCGGACCGGGGTCGGACCGGGGCCGGGTGGCCGCCGGACCCCGGGAAGAACATGCCGGACCGGCATGCTCACGCCGTCCGGAGGCGTTGAACCGGGGCGGGGTAGGTACCGTGAACGGATGGAGGCCGTTCGCATCGTCTGGGACGAGGCACTCACCGGGTACGACTTCGGGCCGGAGCACCCGATGTCGCCGACCCGGCTGGAGCTCACCGTTCGGCTCGTCCGCGAACTCGGGTTGTTCGACAATCCCGGGGTCGCGGTGAGCCCGGTCGAACCGGCGCCGGATGACCTGTTGCGCACCGTGCATACCGCGGAGTACCTGGCGGCGGTGCGGACGGCCTCGGCGCATCCGGACCGGGCCGACACGGCGTTCGGGCTCGGCACCGAGGACGTCCCGGCGTTCCACGGGATGCATGAGGCGAGTGCCCGGGTAGTGGCCGGCACCGTCGAACTCGCTCGCGCGGTGTGGCAGGGCGAGACCCTGCACGGGGTGAACATTAGTGGCGGGCTGCACCACGCGATGGCGGGCCGGGCCAGTGGTTTCTGCGTGTACAACGACATCGCCGTGGCCATCCAGACCCTGCTCGACGGCGGGGCGGAGCGGGTCGCCTACGTCGATGTCGACGTGCACCACGGCGACGGGGTCGAACGGCTGTTCTGGGACGACCCGCGGGTGCTCACGATCTCCCTGCACGAGACCGGCCGGGTGCTCTTCCCCGGTACCGGGTTCCCCCAGGACCTCGGCGGTCCGCGGGCCGCGGGGAACGCGGTGAATGTCGCCTTCCCGCCGGGAACCGGCGACGCCGGCTGGTTGCGGGCCTTCGACGCCGTCGTCCCGCCGCTGCTCCGGGCCTTCCGCCCGGAGATCCTGATCACCCAGAACGGCTGCGACGCCCATGTGGAGGATCCGCTCGCACATCTCGCCCTGTCTCTGGACGCACAGCGGGCCTCCTACGAGCAGTTGCACGAACTCGCTCATGAGCTGTGCGACGGCCGCTGGGTCGCGGTGGGCGGAGGCGGGTACGAACTCGTCGAGGTCGTCCCCCGGGCCTGGTCGCATCTGATCGGGATCGCCTCGCACCATCCGGTGGATCCGAGCAGTCCGGTCCCGCCCGGATGGCGGGATTACGTCCGGGAACGGTACGGGTGGAACGCGCCGGCCCGGATGACCGACGGCCAAGCGGTGTGGTGGCGGTCCTGGGCCACCGGACATGACCCGGAGGACCCCGTGGATCGTGCGGTGATGGCCACCCGCAAGGCGGTGTTCCCGCTGCACGGTCTCGATCCGTGGTTCGACTGAGCGGGTGCCGTCGGATTCCGCCCCGCCGCCGTCCGGTCGTTCGGCCGTTCGGCCGCTCCGCGCGGGAGGCGCCCCGCCGTGGGGTCGAACCGCCGTGGGGTCGAACCGCCGTGGGGCCGAGCCGCCGCGGGGTCGAACCGTTCCGGAACCGAACTGCCCCGGGCCGGGGCCGGGGAGCCACCCGGGTATCGCGATTGGTTTCCCCAGCAGCCACAGCAGCCCCTAGGGTTACCGGTGTCGGACGGGACGGGCCGTGGCCGGCGGGGAATCCGGGTACGGCACTGTACGAGGGGTTTCAGATGCCGGAAGAGTTCGCCGAGGTGCGTTTCCTCACGGTGGCCGAGGTCGCCGAGATCATGCGGGTGTCGAAGATGACCGTGTACCGGATCGTGCACGCCGGGGACCTTCCGGCGGTGCGGGTGGGCCGGTCCTTCCGGGTCCCGGAGCATGCGGTGCACGACTACCTGCGGCATTCCTATGTCGACGGTGCCGTTGACGGGGCCGTCAGCGCCGCGGTCGACGCCGGCTGAGCGGCGGACGGGGCCGGGTCCGGGGTAGGGGCGGAGGCCGGGACGGGGGCGGGAACCCCGGTCCGGTCGGGGACGGCCCCGGTCGCGGGTAGGCTGACGTCCGTCGTTGCGTCGGCTTGTGCCGTGCGCAGCATCTCGGCACGTCACACCAGCCCGACACATTGCGAGGACCCGTGGGCTCCGTTATCAAGAAGCGTCGCAAGAGAATGGCCAAGAAGAAGCACCGCAAGCTGCTCCGCAAGACGCGGCACCAGCGTCGTAACAAGAAGTAACGGGGCGGCGACCCACCGGGTCTTCTGCGGAGGCCGGTGCCGTCACTGCAACTTGCCACCTGCCTGGGGGTGCGATGGGCCGAGTGGTCCTGGTCGCCGGGGTGTCGCGGTACCTCGGGGGGCGTTTCGCGCGCCTGCTCGCCGACGACCCCGGCGTCGATCGGGTGATCGGCGTTGACGTGGTCCCCCCGCCGGACGATCTCGGCGAGGTCGACTTCGTCCGCGCCGACATCCGCAACCCGGTGATCGCCCGGGTGATCGAGCGGGCCTCGGTGGACACCGTCGCGCACCTCAACGTCATTGCCACCCCGACCGGGGCCGGCGGGCGGGTTTCGATGAAGGACATCAACGTCATCGGGACCATGCAGCTGCTCGCCGCCTGCCAGAAGGCGCCGGGGCTTCGTCGGCTGGTGGTGAAGTCGACCGGTGCGGTGTACGGGGCCAGCCCTCGTGACCCGGCCCTGTTCACCGAGAACACCGAGGCGAAAGAGATGCCGCGGGGCGGGTGGGGGAAGGACGCGATCGAGGTCGAGGGCTACGTGCGGGGGTTCTCCCGGCGCCGCCCCGATGTCGAGGTGGCGACGCTCCGGCTGGCCAACGTCATCGGTCCGGGGATCCGCACCGCGCTCACCGACTACTTCGCCCTTCCCGTCCTGCCCACGGTGGCCGGATTCGACGCCCGATTGCAGTTCCTGCACGAGGACGACGCCATCGAGGTGCTCCGCCGGGCCACGGTCGGTCCGGCCGCCGGCGTCGTCAATGTCGCCGGTGATGGAGTTCTCACCCTGAGTCAGGTCGCCCGGGTGCTCGGTCGGCCGACCCTGCCGATTCCCCCGATGTTCTCGACCACGGCGGGGCGGCTGCTGCGCCGGGCCGGTCTCGCCGACTTCACCCCGGAGCAGCTGCGTTTCCTCAGCTACGGCCGGGGGATGGAGACCACCCGGATGCGACACGTACTCGGGTTCGAGCCGCGGTACACCACCCGGGAGGCGTTCGCCGATCTGGTGCGCGGCCAGGACCTGCACGGGGTCCTCCCGGCGGGGGCGTTCGCCCGGGCCGAGCAC
>JARRQM010000030.1:0-9289 GCA_037381765.1 Kineosporiaceae bacterium | reverse complement strand
CATGTCTCTGCCCGGGCGGGTGCCGACGGCCGGCCCGGTGCTGCCCCGGGACAGATGCGGTGCCGGGCACCCCCGAACGTGCCCGGCACCGCGCTGGTCGGATGCCCGCACGGAAGTGCGGGTTCCGCCCGGTACGGCCGGGTGGCGCGCCGGTGGGTCAACCATCCGGTTCCCCGGTGCGGGGATCGGCCCGAACGGGGCGCCCCGGGCCACTGCGCCGGATGAGGGGACGCCCGCCCCGGCCCTCAAGCCGGTCCCGGAGGAGGGCGATGCCCCGGGTAACCCCGGTCCACCCGGGCGGCGCGGGTGGGGGAACGCAGCGGAGGCCGGACATGGCGAGAACGTCCCCCGAACCCACGGCGGCACCGCCGGCACCCGCCGTCCTCCCGGGATTCCGGGCCTCGGTCGGGCAGCGGGCCGAGATCGAGGTGTACGGCTCGAAGGTCAGTGGGGTCGTGGTCCGTGCCGGGGCCGGATCCGCGGTCGTTGACGCCGACTGCCTGTGCGGGATCACCATGATGCGGCTCGGCGTCCAGGCCGTCGCCACCTTCGGGGTCGCCGAAGGCGCCGCGCGGGTCCGGGCCACCGTGGGCCGGGCCCGGGAGGGGATTTCCCTGCAGTTCACCGGACCGGCGCAGTTGATCAATCGCCGGGCACATCCCCGGGTGGACCTGGGTGTCCCCGTCGACATCGTCTGGACCGCCCCCGGACGGCCCGGAATGGTCGCTTCCGCGGAGTCGGTCGACCTGTCCGCCGGTGGTATCCGGCTGCGGGTGAAACCCGGCCAGGAACTGCCCGTCGAAAACCAGCTCACCCTGCTCACCCTGAATGTGGAGGGGCGGTCACTGACCCTGCCGGCCCGGATCCTCGCGGTGCACGGCGGCACCCTCCGGGCCCAGTTCAGCGGGCCGGCCCCGGAGGACGTCGAGGCGATCAGCGCGATCGTGCTGCACCACCTCGTGGCCGCGGCGGCGGTCCCGGCGGTTCCGGCCCGAGCCCCGGCCGGGGTTTCGTCCCGCTCTCCGGTCCGCGCCCTGCCCCGCGCCCCGGCCCGTACTCCCGTCCGAGCATCGGCCGGACGCTGACCCGGGAGATCAGTTCCCGGTCGGTGCGGTTCCCGCACGCAGGGTGCTGCCCCGTCCGGTCGGCCAGGGCAGGCAGGCGGTGCCGGACCCGGGCACGGTGAACACGTCGAGCCCGTGGTCGATACTTGAGGTGACGATCTCCAGGGTGCCGTCCCCGTCCAGGTCGGCGACCGAGGGCGCCGCCGCCACCCCGACCCCGTTCCCGTTCTGGCGCTGGGCCGGCAGGGTCGTCCCGGAGAGCAGCGCGCCGTTCGCCGAGAGCACGACGAGCCGTCCGGCGTTACCGGACCGGCCGTAGACACCGAACACGAGTTCCGGGGTGCCGTCCCGGTTCAGGTCGGCGGCGACGACTTCGGAACCGAACGTCGCCGGCGCCCCGTCCGCGACGTCGTACCGCCACAGGAGCTTCCCGGTCGAGGACACCGCGTACACCCGCCCGTCCGGCACCGCGGAGACGATGTCCGGGTGGCCGTCCCGGTCGACGTCGACGAGGGTCGGGGCGGGGATCCCGGTCGGCGGGTACCCGTCACCGTTCACGTCCGCCACGGGTTTCGCGGACAGCACCGGGGTGTCGAACCCTTCGTGCCGGCGGGCCGAACGGTCCCCGCCGTCCTGCGCCCCGTCGAGGGCGACGATCGCGTACCCCTGCGTCTCGTACGGTTCCTTGAGCTCGGCGTTCGGCAGCGCGACGACCTCGGCGTGACCGTCCCCGTCGAGGTCGGCGAGGGACGGCGGGGAGGCCGTCCACTGCAACCACGGGGTGGTCCGCACGGTCGGCCACGCCCCGGTGTGGTCGTGGTAGTGGGCGCGCTCGACCTCCGGGTCGTACCAGCGGGTGAGCTGCCCCCAGCCGAGCCGGTTCCCGCGGTAGGCGCTCACCCGGTTGGTGAACCACGGGGAGGCGAGCAGCGACCGGCCGTCCGGGTCGAACACGTTGATCGCATGATTGTCGTAGCTGACCACGATCTCCAGGTCGGGGTCGTCATCGAGGTTGGCGAGCCCGACGTTCTCGCCGAAAGCGCCGTACCCGTGGTTGCCGGGTCCGTTGAACGTCGCGTCGTTGCCCTCCCCGCTCCGGGTGTTGTAGCGGGGCCAGGACGTCTCCGGTGCCCCTTCCGGGTGGTACAGCTCGCCGTCCGCGGTGAACACGAACACTTGCGACCCGGTCCTCGAGGTGTTCGTCGTGGTGACGACGATCTCGGTGCTGCCGTCCCCGTCGAGGTCACCGGCGGCCAGCCCGCGGGCCTCCGGGCACTGGCCGCCGCTGCAGGTCGAGGCTGGCCACCCGGTCTTCTTCCAGAACCGGCCGTCGCGGAACTCGTAGCCGGCGACGGTGCCGCCGGTGCCGCCGGCGATCACGTCGGTGTGACCGTCCCCGTCCAGGTCGGCGACCACGGTCGGGGCGTACACCCGACCCTTCCCGGAGGTGCCGGTGCCGAGCCGGTTCCCGTCGGCGGAGTAGACGAAGGTCGAGTAGTCGGCGGCGACGATCTCGCGTGTGCCGTCCCCGTCCAGGTCGACGAGGGCGGGGGAGGAGAACCTCCCGGTCTGCCCGGTGCTGATGGTGCGGACGTGTTCCGGGGCGCGCACCGCGCCGGACCCTCCCTCGGACAGGCAGGCACTCTCGGCCGTCGCGGTGAGGGCGGCTCCGGCCTCCCCGGTGGGCATCGGGGTGACGCTCGTCGCGGTGAGCGGCGCCGACCCGCTGCTGCACGCGGTGATCAGGGTCGGGGCCAGGCCGAGCTGGCCTAGTGCGCGCAGCCGCCGCGCCTTCCCGGGTCGGTGTGTTCTCCCGGGTCGGGGCGCCTGCCCGGGCTGGTGTGCCGGCCCGGTACGGCACGGACGGGTATCCCGCCGGCAGGACCGGCGCACGGCTGCGTTGACCACCGCTGCCCGCATCCGCTGCACCCTACCCCCGGGCGCAGGGCCGGAACAGGGGCCCGGTCAGTTCGTTTGCGCGGTCAGGTCCGGCCGGTTCGCTCGGCCGGTCGGACCGGTTCCTCGGCCGGATCCGGACGCGCTGCCGGGCCGGGCCCGTCGGTGTCCCGGACGTCGATCCGGCGCCCGCCGAATACGGCGCGCAACGCGGGAAGGGCGGGGTCGGTCGGGCTGGACAGCCGCATCGCCACCTCCCGGGCGGAACTGTCGATCGCGCGCACGAGCAGGTGGATCGCGCCCGGCCGGTCCGCGCCCGGCCGGTCCGGGCCCGTCGGGGCGTCGACCGTCACCGTCAGGTGCACCCCGCGTCCGCTGCCCTGGGCGGCCTGGTACAGCCATTCCCGGACGAGACCCGGCAGATCCGTTCCCGGGACGACGACGACCTCGACGGATTCGGCCCGCAGGGCCCGGGCCAGACCGGGCCCGCAGACCGTTCCCCAGTCACCGGCGGCCACCTGGTCCGGTCCGTCGAGGACGGCGGTCACGGCCCCGCAGCCGGCCACGACGGCGCCGGCGAGCCCGCGCGGCTCAGGTGCGCCGCAGGCCGTCCAGACCGCCCGGAGCGCCGGGTCGACGTGGAGCCCGGTGAGGGGCTCCGGCGGGTCGGGTGGTTGTTGCGGCGCCGGTCGGTCCGGTACGGCCTGCGGGTCCGGTACGGCCTGCGGGGCCGGTGCAGTCTGCGGGTCCGGTACGGCTTGCGGGGCCGGTGCAGTCTGCGGGGCCGGTACGGCCTGCGGGTCCTGCGGTGTGCCTGCCATGGTGACCTCCCCGATCACCCTAGAGCCTGCTGCCGGATCCTCAGGTGGACGGGCGAGTGTCCGGGCGAGGGCGCGAACCGGTGCGCGGGCGGCTGTCCGGCCAGGTCCGTGGCCGCCGGAAGCCCTGGGCCTGCTGCTCGGTGCGTGCCGGCCGGTCAGGAACGTTGCAGGTGCAGGGCGAGCCGGGGACATGAGGCGGCCGCCCGCCGGGCCGGGCCGGCCAGGCCGGCGGGCACGGCGACACCACGTCCGGCCCCGCCGTTGCGTGGCAGCGGATACCCCCACGGGTCCTCGGTGAGCAGCTCGGGGAGCAACTCGATGCAGTGCCCACGGCCCGCACAGGCCGTCCAGTCGATGCTCAGGCGGTCGGTCGGCATCGTTGTCTCCCGGTCAGCGGGTCGCCAGGCAGAACCCGGCGAGATGGGCGGTGACGTCGTCGGCGAAGGTGCGCAGGGCGCTGCGGATGAGGCGCACGGTGCCGTCGGGGTGGTGGCACACCCCGCGTCCCTCGACAAGGTCGGTGAGCCGGTCGACGGCGCCGACGACGCCGGGGTCACCGGTCCCGGCGGCGAGCATCCCCAGGCGGTCGGCGATCAGTGGGAGCCCGTTCCGGCACGGGGCGCACTGACCCGCGCTCTGCCCGGCCAGGTAGTTGACGATCCGGGCGGTCAGGTCGAGCCCGCAGGCGGTCGTGGGCAGGGCGATGACGACCCCCGCCCCGGGGGAGGCACCCCACGGGGCGAGGCCCTCCCGGGACACCGGCGCCTCGGGCACTGCTTCCGCGGGCAGCCAGGCGCCGTGGTAGCCGCCGATGAGTACCGCCTGCAACGGCGCGGACGGTCCGCCGGCACGGTCCAGCAACGCGCCGAGCGGTACCCCGTAGCCGGCTTCGACGACCCCGGGCCGGCGTACCGCTCCGGAGATGGTGGCGAGGAACGTTCCCGGTTGTTCGGCGGTGCCGGCCCGGCGGAACCAGTCGGCGCCGTACCGGGCGATCAGCGCGACGTGGGCGAGGGTCTCCACGTTCTGCACCAGGGTGGGGCGTCCGCGCACCCCGCTGCTCGACAGGTGTTCGCGGGTGAATCCGGGGACGGCGGGCCGCCCCTCGACGGCGGCGACCACGGCGGAGGCTTCACCGGAGAGGAAACCGCCCGGGGTCCGGTGTACCCGGACCTGGTGCCGGTCCCGGTTCGCGGCGCGGCGTTCGGCGAGGGCCCGGACGGCGGCGTCGGCCGCGGCACGGGACTTCACGGACAGGTGCACCTCCCGGGCCCCCACCGCGTCGGCGGCGAGCTGCAGGCCGTCGAGGACGAGGTGCGGGGCGTGGGCGAGCAGGGTGGCGTCCTTCGCGCTGGCCGGTTCGCCCTCGGCGGCGTTCCCGATGACGACCGCCCGGCGGCCCTGCCCGACGGCGCTGACCTTGCGCCAGGCCGGGAAGGCGGCCCCGCCCCGGCCGGTCAGCCCGGCCCGTTCCAGTTCGGTGACCAGGTCACCGGGGCGGCCCCGCCGCGGTAGCTCCCCGAACCGGGCGAGGTGCCCGGGGAGGTCGCCCGTGGCGGCACTGAGCAGCCGCCGGTCGGGGCTTTCCGCGGTAGCGGTGGCCGCGGCGGCGGGGTTGACGGCGGCGAGGTTGACGGCGGACTGGGGCATCTGGGGCATCTGGGGGGTTACGGGGACTGCGGTCATCGGACGGCCTCCGGGGCACGGGAACGGGTACGGGTACCGGCCGGGACGACGGGGGAACCGAACCCTGTCGTCGTGCGCCAGGCGACGTTCACGCTCACCGCGACGATGCTGAACACGGCCAGTCCCCGCAGCCAGACCGTCCCGGTGTCGGTGCCGGTGCCCAGGGCGTGCAGGAGGGCCAGCGGCCAGGCGGCGTAGGCGGTCGCGTGCACCACCTTCCAGGTGCGGACCCCGAGCCGGTGCCGGAGCAGGCTGGTGGTGATGAGGGCGGCGAGCAGGTCGAGGGCGAGGGTGCCGAGACCGAGCCAGAACGGGCGGTAGTTCCCGGCGAACGGGAGTACCAGGTCGACCAGCCGCAGCTGGGCGTACGGGTCGAAGAGCAGGGTTCCCACGTGCACCCCGAGGAGCGCCACGGTGAGCAGGGAGGCGTTGCGGTGCACTCCGGCGACGGCGAACCGGGGCAGTCCCGGGAGGGGGCGTCCGGAGCGGGTCGCGATGCCGAGCGTGACCACGAGGGTGAGCAGGAGCAGGGTGATCACTCCGGTGCCCCGGGAGAGGTACCACAGGGCGGCGGTCGGGTCGACGTTCACCGGTGCACCTCTTCCGGCCAGGCGCGGGTGGTGTGCACGGTGCGGTCGGCGGCGACCAGCCGGGCGGGTGCGCCGATCCGGTCCAGCCCGGCGAGCGCGTCCCGGCCGCGGACGAGGGCGGCGGTGCTCTGCGCGTTCGCGTCGACGCACCGGTAGGCGGCGACGGTGGCGGAACGCCACACCGGTTCCACCGGGGCGCAGGTCCTCGGGTTGATGATGTGGTGCATGGCCCGGTCCCCGTGCCGCCACTGCCGGGACACGGTGCTTGAGGTGGCGATCGCGGCGCCGGGAGGCAGGGTGACCGAGGTCGCCGGGTCGCCGGGCCGGTCCTGGACGTGGATCTGCCATCCGCCGCTCGGGCCGGGACCGGCGGTGGCGATGTCGCCGCCGAGGCTGACCAGGACCCCGGTGCCGAGCCGGTCGGCGACGAGCCGGGCGCACCGGTCGGCCGTCCACGCCTTCGCCGTGGCGCCGAGGTCGACGATGACCCCGGTGGGCACGGTGAGCATGCGGCCGGACAGCTGCAGATGCCGCCAGCTGGCCGCGGTCGACACGCTGACCTGGGAGAACCCGGCAGTGGGCAGGCCGGCCACCGCGCGGTCGAGGTCGTCGAGGTCCCGGTCGTAGCCGAGGCGGGTGAGCGCGGAACCGACGGTGGGGTCGACGTCGCCGCCGGTTTCCCGGGCCACGTGCAGGGCGGCCCGGAGGAGTTCGGCGAGTAGCGGGCTGATCTCGACGGGGCGGCCGGCGGCCCGGTGCACCGCGGAGATTTCGGAGTCCTCGCGGAACCGGCTCGCCGCCGAACCCACCGCGGCCAGTTCCGCGACGCCGAGGGAGTACGCCTCGTCGAGGGCGGCCGGGTCGGTGGTGACGAGTCGGGCGGTGGTGCTCCACACCGGCCATTGCCGGGTGTCGTCGCCGATCCGTTCGACCGGCACCGGATGCGGGGGCGGGGAGTCGGGCCGGGACGGGATGGCTGCGGCGGGCAGGGGGGCCAGGGGAGGTGCGGACATCACGAGCCGCCCGTCGAGGCGTGCCCGCCGGCACCGCCGCCGGTGCTCCCACCGGTGCCGCCGCTGCTCCCCCCGGTGCTGCCGCTGCTGCTCCCGGTGCTGCCGCTGCTGCTTCCGGCGTTGCCGCCGGTGTTGTTTCCGCCGAGGCCGGGCCAGGAGGGGCCGGAGTCGTCCCGTTCGGTCTCTTCGTCCGCGTGGTTCCCCTGATTGTCGTGGTCGCCGAACTCCTCCGTTTCTCCCGCGCCCGAGGATGTGCTCGCCGCCGTTTCGGTTCCGGCGGACGTGGACTGGGCGTAGACGAGGGCGGCGACGGAGGCGGAGCCGAGCGCGGAGGCCGTGACCAGCCCCACGGTGACGGCTCCGACCCGGCGCAGGCCCTTTTCTCGGGTGTTCATCGGTACTCCTCGGGTGGGGGACGGGGGCGCTGACGGCGTCCGGGTCTCTGTCCGGGTCCTACTCTGCGGACGGTGCCTGCCGTCTGCCTGTGCCTTCCCTGCGTATTGGCTGGGAATGACGAAGGTCCCTGGAATGTCCGCCTCTCGGGGGGTTGCTCCCAGGGGGGCGAGCCGGGTTCCCGCCGGTGTTCCGCAGGAAGGAATATCCGCGGTCGTGACGGCGGCCACGTTGCACCCTGACGTGAGCCGGCCCCGCAGGGTCGGGTGGGTCCCCGGCGGGCCGTCCCGTCGCAGCGTCCCGGAGGTGGTGAATGCCGCGCCTATCGGTTGCCGACGTCGATGTCGCCGTGCAACTGGCGCCGGGGGAGACCGTCCTGGCCGGGTTGCACCGGGCCGGCTACGCCGGGAACACCGGCTGCCAGCGTGGTGGCTGCGGGATCTGCAAGGTCGACCTGGTGGAGGGGTCGGTCCGTTACCCCGAGACGGTCGCTGAGACCGTGCTCACCCCGGCGGAGCGGGTGGACGGTGTCTGCCTCATCTGCCGTGCCGTACCCGAGCGGGACACGGTGATCGCCGTGGGGCCCGCCTTCCGGTTCCGCTGCGTCGCTCCTGTCCTGGCGGAACTTGCGCGTCCCTGACATTGCCGCACCATCGACCGAAGGAGTTCGTATGGCCGTTCTGCGCATGGGTTACGTCCATGTCCGGGTCACTGACCTGGCCAAGGCGAAGGACCACTACGCCAATACTCTCGGGCTCTACCCGACCCGGGAGGAGACCGGTCGCCTGTTCTTCAAGGGCTGGGACGAGTGGGACCACCACTCGGTCGTCCTTGAGGAAGGGGGTGTCGGTGCCAGCAAGTTCGGTTTCAAGGTGTGGGATCCGGCCGAACTCGACGTCTACGAGAAGCGCGCCCAGCAGTTCGGGGTCACTGTCGAGCGGATGAGCGCGGGGGAGAACCCCGAGGTCAGTGACGGCCTGCGGTTCCATCTGCCGATCGAGCACACCGTGGAGCTCTACCACGCGATGACCCCGGTCGGTCTGGAGGTGGGCACCCACAACCCGGATGCCTTTCCCCGGCACCTGATCGGTGTCGGCGCCCCGATTCTCGATCACGCCCTGCTGATCGGTGACGATATCGACACGACGGCCCGGTTCTTCATGGAAGTCTTGGATATGTACGCGCCGGAGAAGTTGCAGACTGACTTGTCCGATGACGCCGAGTCGCTGGCGTACTGGTTGTCCGCCGGTCAGAAGGCGCATGACGTGGCGCTGCTCAAGGGCCCGAATGGCAAGTTGCACCACTTCGCCTTCCAGATGCGTGGCTGGGGCGACATCCTGCATGCCGCCGACATCCTCGCGATGGATGGTGTGCCGATCGATGTCGGCCCGACCCGGCACGGCATCACCCGGGGCGAGACGATCTACTTCTGGGACCCTTCGGGGAACCGGAACGAGACGTTCTCCGGCGGGTACACGGCTTTCCGTGACCGGCCCCAAATCATCTGGACCGGCGACGAGATCGCGAAGGGGATCTTTTACCACGCTCGTGAGCTGAAGGACACGTTCATGAACGTGCACACCTGATCGACCTGTGCTCGCCCCGCTGTCCGGCTTTCCCGATACTGCTCTCCCGCGGTACCGGCCGGGCGGCGGGGCGGCGTCGCAGCAGTAGCACGGCGGCACGGTGGCGGCGCGGCAGTGCAGCAGCACGGTGTCAGCGCGGCAGTGCGGCGGTGCAGCACGGTGGTAGTAGCGCGGCGGCAGCTCGGTGGTGCAGCACGGTGGCAGCTCGGTGGTGCAGCACGGTGGTAGTAGCGCGGCGGC
>JARRQM010000029.1:0-9319 GCA_037381765.1 Kineosporiaceae bacterium | reverse complement strand
GGGGGCGATGACCACGGCGTTCGGGCACAACCGGCGGGCCCGGGCCATCGGCATGGCCGAATGCACCCCGTACCGGCGGGCCTCATAGGTGGCGGAGAGCACCACCCCGCGGGTCCCGCCGCCGACGATGACGGGGGTGCCGCGCAGCTCCGGCCGGTCGATGAGTTCGACGGAGGCGAAGAAGGCGTCCATGTCGACGTGCAGGATGGTGCAGCCGGTGTCGTCGCCGGACAGTCCGTGGTCGACCCCTCCGGGGCGTCCGGCCCGGTCGAGCTGACGCCGGCTCATCGGTCACCGGAGGACGTCGGCGATGAGGTGCAGTTGGGCGGCGACGGCGACGAGGCTGCGGTGCGCGGGATGGTCGGCGCAGCGCCGTTCGAGGGCGAGCAGATCCTGGGCGGCCTCGGGGTCGCTGTCGACGAGGGCCCCGGGGAGGAGGTCGGTGAACAGCCGGACGCCGTGCACGGCCCGGACCCGGACGGGACGGCCGTCGAGGAGCCGACGCAGCGAGGCCTCGTCGAAACGGCGGGGTAACGGATCGGTGTCGGCGGCCCGGCCGTCCGGGTCGTCGAGCAGCCGCTCGGCCTCGGCGAAACGCCCGGACAGGGCCCGGGCAAGAGCGGCACCGAGACGGTTGGCGGTGAGCAGGCTGAGCAGCCCACCGGAACGTAACACCTCGATCGCGTCCTCGACGGCGGCCTCGGGGTCGTCGACGTATTCGAGGACGCCATGGCACAGGACGAGGTCGGCGGCGTCACGGCCGAGGAGGGCGGTGAGGGCGCCGGCGTCCCCCTGTTCGGCCTGGACCAGCGGGCCGACACCGGCCTCGGCGGCGCGGCGTTGCAGCGCGGCGAGGGCGTCCGGGCTGGGGTCGATGACGGTGACCCGGTGCCCGAGCGTGGCGAGGGGAACGGCGAACCCGCCGGTGCCACCACCGACGTCGACGATGTCGAGGACGGGCCGCCCGGAGGCCGCCGCCTGCTCCGCGACGAGGGCGTCGAGGGCGTCCCAGACCACGGCCGTACGGACCGCGGTACGCGGGTCGTTGCGCTGGGCCCAGCGGCGGGACCGGAGGGATGCGTCGGCCACGGTGCTCTCCCGGCAGGATCGTGCGGTCGGTTGTCGCCCCCGACTCTAGGTGCTCCCGGCACTCCGATACCCATGGCGGTGCCCGGTCAGTGCCCGGAGCTTCCGGGACTGGCATGCCAGAGCTTGCGCGGAGCCCCGGGCCGACCTGCCGGGAGTGTTCCGGTGGAACGGTCCCCGGCCGGGAGGCCGGTGGCGGCCTCCCGGTCAGTGCCTTCTTCCAGGGGGCCGCCGAAGTCACGGGTCGGGGGCCGCGCGGGCACCGGGTGCAGGGGCGAGGACGGGGACACCCCGGGGGCCGGCTCTCCCGTTCCGGCCGCGTCGAGCAGGTCGTGCACGGATTCCGGGCCGGGGCCGGTCCAGACGTCCCACAGCACCGGCAGTTCCCAGGCCCCCGTAGCGCGCAGGGATACCCCGCGGGGGCCGGTACGACGCAGCACCCCACGGACGAGGAGCAGCCAGGAATGGAACACGGTGGCCGCATACGGCCCCTGCACGTCCTCGAAGAAGGTCGTGTCCACCGGGCCGGTGGTGTCATCGAGGGTGAGGAAGAGCACCCGCCGCCCGTCCCGGATCGGCGGGGTCTGGGTCGCCACCTTCACCCCGGCGACGAGGAGTTCTTCCCGGTTGCGGCGATCGAGCAGGTCCCGAGCCCGGACCACCCCGAGAAAGTCCAGGAGCGGGGTGTAGAAGTCGAGTACATGCCGGCTGACGTCCAGGCCGAGGATTTCCAGTTCGGCCCGGACCCGCTCGGCACCGGTCATCTCGGGAAGGCCGCTGGGCCGGATCTCATCCGGAGCGTCACCGAGTTCCAGAGCGAGCTGCACGGACGGCACCCCGGCGGGAACGGGACCCACCGGGGTAGCCGCCCCGGTGGCGTCGCCTCCCGCGGGAGCGGTACGGGAAACCGAGGCGGTACGGGAAACCGGGGCAGTACGGGAAACCGGGATGGCGCGGGAGACCGGAGCGACGGAAGCGACCGGGGCTGCCGGGAAGGCGTCGGCCCCCACGGAATCAGGTGTCCGGGGAGGAGAAGACCGGAGGACCGGTGCCTGGGAGCCGGCGGCCCGGGGCCGTCCCGGCCCTCGTTCCCGGGAACGGGTCCAGCGGTCGAGTTCGACGAGCTGGAGCAGGAGGTCGCGGCGGGTGACCCGGTCACGACGAGGTACCGGCAGGTCCGTTCC
This sequence comes from Kineosporiaceae bacterium, assembly GCA_037381765.1. GTDB lineage: Bacteria > Actinomycetota > Actinomycetes > Actinomycetales > Kineosporiaceae > JARRQM01. The sequence continues at coordinate 7,049 of JARRQM010000029.1, read as the reverse complement.
GAGCCCGTACAGGGAGTCGAGGGCCCCGGCCAGGATCAGCCTCTCGGCCACGGGGCGGGAAGGGCGTGCCCGGTGCCAGAAGTCGGCCAGGGACCGGTAGGGACGTCCGGCGATCGTCCGGGCGATCTCGGCCTCGGTGATGCCCTTGACATCGATCAAGCCGATCCGGATCCCGTAGCCGCTGCCCGCGGGCAGATCCCCCGCCGCACTGTGCGGTGGGACGCCCCTTGGTGAGGGGCGCGGTGTGACGTCGTGCCCACGAAGCGGGGCGGGGGTCGGGGCGGAGGTGGGGGTCGGGGCGGGGGTGGGGAGGCGTTCTACCTGGTATTCGGCGACGGAGGTGTTGACGTCCGGGGGGAGGACGGCGATACCGAGGTTGCGGGCATCGTCGAGGAGGAGCCGCTTGGGGTACATCCCGGGGTCGTGGGTGAGCACTCCGGCGAGGAAGGCCGCGGGATGGTGCGTCTTGAGCCAGGCCGAGTGGTAGGTGGGCAGGGCGAAGGCGGCGGCGTGTGCCTTGCAGAACCCGAAGGAGGCGAAGGCCCGGAGCACCTCCCAGATGCGGTCGGCCGAGACGTCGTCGAAGCCGTTGGCCCGGGCCCGGGGCCGCCACCAGGCCTCGACCTCGGCTTGGCCTTCGGCTGAGCCGAGGGCGCGGCGGATCTCGTCGGCCTCGGCGAGGTCGCAGCCGGTGGTGGTGGCGACGATGTGCAGGATCTGCTCGTGGAAGACGACGACCCCATGGGTCTCGCGCAGGGCGAAGTCGAGCCGGGGGTGCAGGTGACCGGGGGCAGCCCAGCCCTGCCGGGCCCGTAGGAAGGGATTGACCATGTCGGACTTCACCGGGCCGGGCCGGAACAGGGAGATGTCGATGATGAGGTCACCGAAGGTGCGGGGGGCGAACTTGCCGAGGAGTTCCCGCTGCCCGGGGGACTCGATCTGGAACACCCCGAGGGTCCGGGTGCTGCGGATGAGCCGGAACGTGGCCTCGTCGTCATGCGGGACGGCGTCGAGGTCGATCCGCCCGCTGCCGGGGTCGAGGTAGCCGGTGCCGGGGTCGGTGGCGTCCGGGGGGTGGTTCCCGGCGCGGGCGGCGTCGGCGCCGTCGACCCGGGCGATCTCGTCGAGGGCGTAGGCCATCGCGGACTGCATGCGGATCCCGAGGATGTCCAGTTTGATCAGCCCGTAGGCCTCGACGTCGTCCTTGTCGAAGTGACTCAACGGCAGTCCGGTCCCGCTGGCCTCGACCGGGGTGCGGTCGAGCAGGGTGGCGTCGGACAGGATCACTCCGCAGGGGTGGGTAGCGATGTGCCGGGGTAGCCCGTCGAGGCGTTCGACCAGGTCGAAGAGCAGGTCGAGGTGCCCGGCGGTGAGCCCGCTGGCACGCAGTTCGGGGAGTTCCGCGAGTGCCTGGCGGGCCTGCCCGGCCCGAATGTGCGGGAACGCCTTGGCGATGGTGTCGATTTCCGCGGGAGGTAGCCCGAGGGCGGCACCGACGTCACGGATGGCGTGCCGGACCCGGTAGGTGTCCATCATGGACACGGCGGCGACCCGCTCGCGGCCGTACCGGGCGAGGACGGCCTCGTACACCTCGGGACGGCGGGCGGATTCCACGTCGAGGTCGATGTCGGGGAGTTCGGCCCGCCGCGGGGACAGGAACCGTTCCATGAGCAGGCCGTGCCGTAGCGGGTCGACCCCGGAGATCCCGAGCAGGTGGTTGATCAGGCTGCCGGCGCCGGAACCGCGGGCGGCGACGCGGATGCCGAGGTCACGGATCAGCTGGGTCACGTCGGCGACGGTAAGGAAGTAAGGGGCGTAGCCGAGGACGGTGATCGTGGCGAGTTCGGCGTCGAGACGACGTTCGACGGAGCGCCGGTGCCCGGGGCCCGCCCCGGGATAGGTGGTGGCGATCCGGTCGCGGCAGCGGCTGCGCAGGACGACGGTCGGGTCGTCACCGGGACGCAACCCGAGCAGGGGGTTCTCGGGGAACCGCACGGTGCCGAGGCCGAGGTCGCGGTGGAGGTCGAGGCGGCAGCGGGCGGCGAGGACCTCGGTGGCGGCGAGCAGGTCCGCGGCGGCCCCGGGGTCACCGGCGGCGTCGGCGACCTCGCGGGCGACGGCGACCATCCGGTCCCGGCCGGCCAGGTAGCCCTCGGCACTGACCCGGTCGACGTGCCGGATGTCGAGCGGGACCAGGCGACGGGCCGCGTCGAGAACGTCGACGGTGGCCGCGCCGTCGGGGGTGGCGTGCCGGACGGCGTTGGTGAGTACCGCCGGAACCCCGGCGGATCGGGCCAGAGCGAGCATCCGGGCAGCGTGCGGAACGCTGGCCGGGCGATCGGGGGCCCCGTGATGGCAGACCACCTCGACGAAGAGGGCGCCCCCGGGCAGCGCTCGCTGCCAGCGGCGCAACCGTTCCCGGGCGAGGTCGGGGCGCCGGGCGAGAACGGCCCGGCCGACCTCGGAGTCGGGGCCGATCAGGACGGCCAGGGCCGGCCCGCCGGTGTCGGGGGGTAAGGCTCCGGTGGTAGAGACTCCGAAGGTGGGGGCTCCCGGAACGGAGGTTCCGAGGATGGTCGCGTGGTCGGCGATCAGGGCGGGGGTAGCCACCGGTGCGCCGCGGTCCCCGCGCAGGTGGGCGGCCGTGACCAGGCGGTTGAGCCGGGTCCAGCCGGTCCCTGGAGCCCTCCCGGCCGTCCGGTCCGCGCCGAGGGCGAGCACGGTCACCCGGGGCCGCCGCGGGTCGACGGCCACTCCCCCTCGGGCGGGGGTACGTCGGCCGGAGGTATGCAGGGGGGAAGTACGCAGGGGGGAAGTACGCAGGGCGTAGTGAGCATCTCCGGGAGGGTGGAGGCCGGAACGTCCGACCCTCCGGTCCCGGTCCTGTCCCGCACCTTCGACGGCGAGATCGACGCCGAGAATCGGGGAGATCCCGGCTTCACCGCAGGCGAGTGCGAACTTGATCGCCCCGTACAGCCCGTCCCGGTCGGTGAGGGCCAGCGCCGTCATCCCGTCCGCAGCGGCTGCCCCGACGAGGTCGGCCGGGGAGGACGCCCCGTACCGCATCGAATACCCGGAGGCGACGTGCAGGTGGGTGAAGGGTGGACTCATGTTCCGTTCCTGGGCCGGGAGCGGGGACTCGGAGGTGGACGGGATGGGGCGGAGCTGAACGGGATGGCATGGTCCGCGGGACGGAGGTCCGTGGGACGGAAACCGCCGGCCGGAAACCTGCCGAGTTGAGGTCCGCGAGGTTGAGGTCCGTGGGGCGGAGGTCTCCCTGGTGGAGAGCCACCGGACGGAAACCTGCCGGGTGGAACTCCGCGGGGCGGAGGTCCGGCCCGGTGGCCGTGGTCGTACCGGGACCGCAGTAGTACGCGACCCGGAGCAGGTGGGAGATCAGGAGCAGGCGGGCAGGGCGTCCGGGAGCAGGGGCTGGGCGGGCAGGCCGAGCAGGGATTCGATGACGTGGTGGAAGGACTCCACGTCGCGGAGCAGGTCGTCGGCCTCGCGGGTGGTGATGGACCCGCCCCGGCCGGCTTCGACCGCGGCCCGCCGGGAGGCGGTAGCGGCGAAGAAGGTGGCCCATTCCCCCAGCTCAGGGGCAACCCGCGGGAGGATCTCCCATACGCTGCGCGGACCACCCCGGCTACCGGGCCGACCCCGGACGGCGAGCACCGCGGCGGCGGCCCGCAGGGCCGCGAGATGGGCGGCGACGTACCGTTCGCCGCTCGTACGCGCCACGCAGGCCTGGAGCAGCCCGGTGCGCGAGCGGTCCAGCAGCATCCGTGCCGCCGGGGATACCGGCGGGCGTGCCAGGGCTGTCACCGTCACGTCGTCCTCCTCGAAATCGCTGCCATCCACTGCTGCCCCCGCCGCAGGTCTTTCTCGGTCCGCCCGGTTCCCGGGCCGTTCGTCTCCGGCCCGAGGTGCGGAGCTGCTCTTCGCGCCGCCCTCATCGCCGGTGGTGCCGCCGCTGCCGGTGATGCCGCTAGTCCGCGACGCGGAGCAATCGCCATCCGCCGGAGGTCGGATCGCTCTCCGCCGATGCGGGACTCCGGCACAGGTCGTAGATCCCGTGTCCGGCGGCCCGCCCCGGACTGGCCGCCACCCGCCACATCTCGTCCTCCTCCCCCAGCGCGACCCGAACGCCCCCGCCCGGGAGGTCCGCGGGCCCGGATGAGGTGTCCTGTCCGTGCAGGACCCGGGCCGCGCGCCCGGTCCACCAGGCCCGACGTTCCCGCCAGTGGCCGAGCACGCCGCGCACGAGGTAGAGACGGCCACGCCAGAGAAATGCCTCAGGAGTTCCCGGCAACCCGGGGGTTTCCCGCACGTCAATGTCCTCGTCGTACTGCCGCGCCATGACTGCCTCCTTCCGCGATGCACCGGTGCCCGGGCGGGGTTCCCCAGCACCCGCCCGGCACCGGCCGACGGCGGCCCGGACGGGGCGGGGTCGAAGCGCCCCGCCCGGACCACCCGGGCCCGGAGCCGCGATTCCCCGAACCCGCAATTCGAACACCTGTTCGAACACCTGAACTGTACACCGGCGCCCCGACGGGCTCAACGCTTTCCCCGGGGCATCCTCAAGACCGTCCCGACACCGTCCAGCCGGTGCGCCGCCGCGCCGACAATGGCCAGGAACATCGAGTCCTAGTTACACTTAACGCAAGTAACCGTCAGATGGATGGTGACCTGATGACGCTTCCGCCCCGAAGTGACGTGCCGGCGCCACGCGAGCCGTGGCCCGCCGTGGCCCACCAGCGGCGGGAATGGCAATGGCCCCGCACCGGCCCCAAGCCTCCCCGACGGGACCGACAGTTCCACGAGTTCGACGCCACGGTCCCGGCCGCGGTCGCCGACCGTCCTGTCCGTCCCGGACCGGAGGCCGCCGCCGCCCTCGCCGCCGCGGCGGAGGCGGTCGACGTCCTCGACCGGTCCACCACCGTCGACCTCACCGCCCTGGCCGGCGCCCTGCTCCGCTCCGAATCCGTGGCCTCCTCCAAGATCGAGCAGCTGCGCGCCTCACAGCGCGACGTCGGACTCGCCATGCTCCGAGGCGTCCCGGTGCACAATGCCGCCGCCCATGTCGCGGCGAACGTGCGGGCGATGACGGCGGCCGTACGGGCCGCGGAACGGGCCGACCCCCTCACCGTCGAGGATCTGCTGGAGATCCACCGCACCCTGCTCTCCGACGACCCGCTCACCGGAGACTGGGCCGGACACCTGCGCGGGGTGCAGAACTGGATCGGGGGCAGCGACCATTCCCCCCGCGACGCCCTGTTCATCCCCCCACCGCCGGGACTGGTGGCCCCGCTCGTCGAGGATCTTCTCCGGTTCTGTAACCGCACCGACCTCGACCCGCTCGCCCAGGCCGCCCTCGCGCACGCCCAGTTCGAGACCATCCACCCGTTCGCTGACGGCAACGGACGGACCGGCCGCGCCCTCGTGCACGTCCTGTTGCGACGGCGGGGGCTGGCCCGATCCACCGTGGTCCCGGTCTCCACGGTGTTGCTCGCGAACATCGACGGCTACTTCGCGGGACTGGCCGACTACCAGACCGGGCGGCTCGACCCGTGGCTCGCCCGGTTCGCCGCAGCCACCTCGCTGGCCGCCTCCGCCGGGCAACGGCTCGCCGCCGAACTCGCCGAGACCCGGGAGGCCTGGGGTGAGACGGCCCGGCCACGTCGCGGATCCGCCGGGTCGGTCATCATCGAGCGCCTGCTCCAGCAACCCGTCCTGGACATCGACGTACTGCGGCGGATCGTCCCCGGAGTGGCGGAGAAGAACCTCTACCGGGCCGTGGACCGGCTCGTCGACGCCGAGGTGCTCACCGAGTTGTCCGGTGGCGGGCGGAACCGGGTGTGGGCCGCCCTCGACGTCCTCGACCTGCTGGAACGCTTCGAGTCCAGCCTCGGCCGGCGCCGCCTCGCCAGCTGAGAGCCGGTCGGCCCCGGCCCGCCAGCCCGTCCGTCAGACGCCGGAATCCGCCACCCGCTGGAACAGAAGGTGGTCCTGCCAGCGTCCGGCGATCTTCAGGTACGCCGGGGCCAGGCCGATCCGGACGAAGCCGTTCTTCTCCAGGACCCGCTGCGAGGCCAGGTTGTGCACCAACGTCCCGGCCTGCACCCGGTGCAGGCGCAGGTCGGTGAAGGCGAGGCGGAGGGTGTCCCGGACGGCGGCCGTGGCCAGCCCCCGCCCGTTGCGGTCCCGGTCCACCCAGTACCCCAGCACCGCGGATTGGAAGGGCCCCCGGACGATCCCGCTCAAGGTAACCCGCCCGGCGACGGTCCCGTCACCGTCGAGGATCACCAACGGCAACGCCCGCCCCTGCGCGTGCTCGTCCAACGCCGCAGCCAGGGAGTCGGCCTGGCTGCGGGTGGTGAAGTAGCCGGCGTCCCGCTCCGGTTCCCAGGGAGCGAGGAACTCCCGGTTCCGGGTGAGGATCTCCGCCAGGGCGTCGGCATCGTCCACCTCCACCAGCCGGAGGACCATTTCGGTATCCACGTCATCGCCTTCCTGCCCGGAAAGGGTCCCTCCCGGCGGCCCTACACCCTACCGGGAGGCCCGGCCCCGCTCCCGTCGCCGCGGACCGGGGCCGGGTTCGCCCAGCCGGTCGCCGTCCCTGCGGCTCCGGTCGTTCCCGAGGTTCCGGACCGACCGGCGGACCCGGTCCGTTACCGACCCCGGCCCGTTACCGACCCCGGCCTGCTACCAGCCCCGGCCGGCTAGCGGTCCCGACCGCGTTCCCGGTTCAGCCGACGGGCGGCCTTCGCCCGGACCTTCCAGACCCGCTCGGCCTCGGCCCGGGCGAGCGGGTCGTCCCGGCGGGCCTGGTACTCCGATTCCTTCCGCAGCTTGTGGTAATTGGCCAGACGATCCGGGTCGAGCAGGCCGGAGTCGGCGGCGGCCCGCACGGCGCATCCCGGTTCCCGGTCGTGCCGGCAGTCGGCGAAACGGCACCCCGTAGCGAGGTCCTCGATCTCGGCGAAGGCGGCGGCGATGCCGTCCTCCCCGGTCAAGGCAAGGCTGCGCAGGCCGGGAGTGTCAAAGAT
>JARRQM010000028.1:0-9348 GCA_037381765.1 Kineosporiaceae bacterium | reverse complement strand
GACGCCGCCCTCGGCCACCGGGACCCGACCCGGCGCCGGGTCGGCCTGGTCTTCCAGGACTACCGGCTGTTCCCGCATCTCAGCGTGCTGGACAACGTCGCTTTCCCGGCCCGGGTCCGTGGGGCCCGGCGGGGGGCAGCCCGGGCCACCGCCCGTCCGTGGCTGGAACGGGTCGGGCTGGCCGCGCTGGCCGACCGCCGTCCCGGGCAGCTGTCCGGCGGTCAGGCGCAACGGGTCGCCCTCGCCCGGGCGCTCGCCGCGCAACCGCGCCTGCTGCTCCTCGATGAACCGCTGGCCGCCCTCGACGCCACCACCCGGCTCGAAGTCCGCGCCGAACTGCGCCGTCACCTCACCGCCTTCGCCGGGCCGAGCATCGTGGTCAGCCACGACCCGCTGGACGCGCTCATCCTCGCCGACCGGATCGTCATCCTGGAGAACGGGCGGATCACCCAGCAAGGACCTCCCGCCGAGGTGGCCCGGCACCCCGCCACCGGGTACGTCGCGACCTTGATGGGGCTCAACCTGTACCGGGGGGCCGTCTCGGCGGACCACCCGCACGCCATCGACCTCGAGACGGGCGGGATCCTGCGCGGCACGGGCCTGGTGACCCCGGACGGCACCGGCACCCCGGTGCCGTCCCTTCCGGGGGCCCGGGCGCTGGTCGCCCTCGCCCCCACAGCGATCGCCGTGCACCCCGAACATCCGGGTCCGGCCTCCCCCCGCAACGTGTGGCAGGGCACGATCACCGGGATGGAACTGCTCACCGACCGGATCCGGGTCGCCGTGCACGGCGCCCCACCGGCACTCGTCGACATCACCCCGGCGGCCCTCGCCGCGCTCGGGCTGGTGACCGGGCAGCGGGTCTGGTTGAGTGCCAAGGCCACCGAGGTCGTCGCCTACCCCGACCCCACCCCAGCCGCTGGCCCCGGCCCGGACCCCGGCCCGGGTCACCGCTCCGGCTCCGACCTGCCGGGAACGCCGACCTCGATCAGCGCGGGTCCCGCGGATGCACGAGGTTGACCCGGACGAGCAGGTCACGGTCGGCGAGCACGTCGGCGACCGCTGCGTCACGGACCAGGGTGTGGTCCTCACCGAGGACGAGGGCCCGGTCGGCGAGCAGCGCCGCGGCGTCGAGGTCGTGGGTGGCGAGCAGCAGGGTCCGCCCGGTCGCGCCGAGTTCGCCGAGTAGTTCGACCACCCCGTGCCGGGTGCGCGGGTCGAGGCCCGCGGTGGGCTCGTCGAACAGGAGCACTTCGGGGTTCATCGCCAGTACCGACGCGATGGCCACCCGTTTCTTCTGCCCGCCGGACAGCTGGAACGGGGCCCGATCGGCGAGATCGGCGATCCCGAGCAGGTCGAGGACGTCGGCCACCCGGGTACGGGTCTCCTCCCGGTCGAGGCCGAGTTGCAGGCAGCCGAAGGCGATCTCCTCGGTGACCGTCGGGGAGAACAGTTGCGCGTCGGAGTTCTGGAAGACGAATCCGACCCGGGAGCGGAAGCCCTCGACGAACGCGGGGTCCTCCGCGGTGTCCTCGGTGAGTTCCCGCCCGAAGGCGTGCACCGTCCCGGAGGTCGGGAAGATGAGCGCGTCGAGCACTTTGAGCAGGGTCGATTTCCCGCATCCGTTGGCGCCGAGCAGCACGACCCGCTCTGCACGGGCCACCTCGACGTCGATCCCGTCGAGGGCGGTGAACCGGTCGAGGTAGCGGTAGCCGACCCCGTGGCAGGCGAACACCTCCGGTTCGGGCAGCCGGGTGGCCTCGGCCGGGAGCTCCGGACCCGGGCCGGTCCGGAGCTCAGCCAAGGGCCCGGTCCGCGACGGTGACGGCGACGGCGGTGAGGACGGCGACCGCGCCGGCGACGGCATCGCCGGCGGTCGGCCGGGGGGCGTCCAGGGTGTGGACCCGGCCCCGGAAACCCCGGGACACCATGGCCTCGTGCACTTCCTCGGAGAGCAGATGTGCCCGGCCGAGCAGGACCCCCGCCGAGGCCCCGAGGAACCGGCGGGCGGACCCGTCGTGTCTCCCGGCGCCGACGGTGCGGGCCCGCCGCGCGGTGAACATGTCGGTGACGGTACCGAGGAGCAGGGCGAGGTAGCGATACCCCATCCCGACGATGAGGAGGAATGCCGGGGGCGTGCCGAGCGCGCCGAGCGCGGCGAGCAGCCGGTTCCACGGCGTGGTCATCGCGACGAGCGCGACGAGGGTGACCGACGTGCCGACCCGAGTGATCACGAAACCGGCGGCGAGGAGCCCGGTGGTGCTCACCCCGACCGGGTCCCCGCGCCAGCTGCCCAGCTCCAGCACGAGCGGCCCCGGGGTCACCACGGACAGTGTCGCGGGGAGGACGAGTACCCCGGTGAACAGCGGGACGGTGAGCAGGACCCGGCGGAGCAGGAATCCGACCGGGACCCGGGAGGCCACCCCGAGCAGCAGCGCGAACAGCCAGGCGACGAGCAGCACCGGTAGGTGGTGCAGCAGGCCGACGGCGAGGAGCAGGATGAGCAGCGCGAGCAGTTTGGCCCGGGGGTCGAGGCGCTGCAGCATCCCGGGGCGGGTGGCGACCTCCTCGGCGAGGAGCATCCGGCGGAGTACGTCGGTGCCGGCGGCGAGGGTCCGGCGGAGGAAGGGGCCCCGCCGCCCGACCCGGCCCCCACGCGGACCCCGGCGGGAGGCCGGGGACGGCGGGCCGGGCGGCGGGAAACCGGGTGGAGGGAAACCGGACGGTGGGGCCGCAGGGAAACCGGGTGGGGAGTCCCGGGACGTCCCCGCCCGCAGCCAGGCGGGCAGGGCGGCCCCCGGGGGTCCGACCCCGTTCCCCGGGGCCCCGGGCACGGTGGCGGGTACCGGGTCCGGGGTGGTACCTCCCGGGAACCTGCCGGTCATCCGGAGGACGAGGGCGCGGTCGCCTCCGCCGGACGGGACGGGCCACCGTCGGGAGGTTCTCCGCGTCCGGTGAGGGCGGAGACCGCCCGGGCGATGAGGTAGACCGTCGCGCCGACGACGGCGATCCCGACGAGCGCGGACAGCCAGTAGGCCACGGTGGCGTTCCCGCCGTCGGCGAACCCGTAGTCGCCGAGCAGGGTGCGGCTCCAGAACCCGTCGTACCGGGCCAGTCCGGTCGGTATGGCGTCCAGCCCGAGCGAGCCGAGGTCGAGGTCCTCGGGGGCGTCCTCGCCGAAGGCTCCGCCCGGGGCGAGTAGCCCCAGGGGGGTGAGCAGGGTCATCGCGACGACCGCAGCGGCGGCGACCCGCCCCGGGGACCACCGTGACGCGGCGGGAACCACCGCATCGTCGGTGAGCGGGATCCCGGGATGGTTCGGGACGAGTCGGCGGATGTCGGCGCGGACGAGGTAGCCGAGTACCCCGCCGGTGAGGATCGCCTCGGCCGCCCCCGCCACGGTGAGGTGGGCGAACATCATCGCCGGGATCGCCTCGGAGAGGTGGTACGGGGAGTACAGCGGCACTCCGGCGGTGGTGTGGAACAGGCCGGGCTGGAGGCCGAACTCCACGGCCGTGGCGAGGGCCGCCGCGTTGATCCCCGCGTACCCGCCGAGGGCTGCGGCGAACACCCGCCGCCGGGCGGTGAGCGGGGATTTCCCGGCGACCAGCCGGTATACCCCGAGGGCGACGAACGGGAGGATGATCGCCATGTTGACGACATTCGCCCCGTAGGCGAGGACCCCGCCGTCCCCGAACAGCAGGGCCTGGAAGAGCAGGGCCACCGATACCGCGATCACTGCCGCCCACGGCCCGAGAACGATCGCAATGATCGCGCCGCCGACGGCATGTGCGGTCGTGCCGTCCGGGATCGGCACGTTGAACATCATGATCAGGAAGCTCGTCGCGGAGAAGGTCGCGAGCAACGGGACGTTCCGGGTCCGCACGACCGACGTCACTCTGCGGGACGCGACCGCGAGGGTCGGGACCGCCACCGCGTAGGCGGCGATACAGGTCTGTGGGGACAGGTAGCCGTCGGGAATGTGCATCGGGCACCTCGCGGGATGTCGTCCGGCGGATCGACAGTGCGGATATCGGCCAGTGGCGTCTATAACCGGCCGGTGGCGTCGAATCCGCCGACCAGGCTACTCCTCCTGCGACTCGATCGCAGTAAACTCCGGGGTGTCTGTCGCGGGGGCAGCGGGCGGCACCGGATCGCAGCACCGGCACACCCCGGACAGCGCGACGTGCCCGGCATCGAGCAGGAATCCGTGGTCGCGGGCGAGGACCCCGGCCACCGTGTCGAGCAGGTCCTCGGGCAGGTCGAGGACGGTCCCGCAGACCCGGCACTGGGCGTGCAGGTGCGGGCGCTCCCCGCGGATCAGGTGGTACGTCGTCACCCCGCGCCCGGTGTGCACGTGCTGGACCACGCCGAGTTCGGTGAGCATGTCGAGGGCGCGGTAGACGCTGGCCCGGTGCACGCCGGGGTCCCGGGCGCTCACCCGCAGATGCACGTCGTCGGCGCTCAGGTGACCGGGGTCGGCGGCGAGCACGGAGAGCACCGCCCGCCGGGGGCCGGTCATCCGTTCCCCGCGGGCGCGCAGCAACGCGGTCACCGTGTCGACGGTCGCCTCGGCCCCACCGGTCCCGGTCACCGGCCCACCCGCCTCGCAGCCTGCTGGTCAGCCCCCGCCCCATGGCCGTGCAGGGGTTCCCCACCAGGCTCTCACCTCATCCTGTCGGACCCCCACCTGGGTCGACCCCGGCGGCGGCCCCGGCCCCACCCGGTGCCCGCGGGCCCGCCCGGTGCCTGGCCGGAACCAGTCAACGATCGCCGCCCCGCCCGTCGGCCCGGAATCCGCGCAACCGCAAACTGTTCGACACGACCAGGGTTGAGGAGGCGGCCATCGCCGCGGCCGCGATCAGCGGGTTGAGCAGACCCGCCGCAGCGACCGGGATCGCCGCGACGTTGTACCCGAAAGCCCAGGCGAGGTTCCCGCGCACGGTGCGCAGGGTGCGCCGGGCGAGCAGCACCGCATCGACGACCACCTGCAGGTCCTCCCGCACCAGGATGATGTCGGCGGACTTCATCGCGATGTCGGTGCCCCGGACCACGGCCATCCCGAGATCGGCGGTTGCCAGCGCGGCGGCGTCGTTGATCCCGTCCCCGACCATGGCCACCCGGTGCCCGCGGGCCCGCAGCTCCTCGACGACCCGGGCCTTCCCGTCCGGCAGTACCCCGGCGACCACCTCGTCGACACCGACCTCGGCGGCGACGGCCCGGGCCGCCTCCGGCGTGTCCCCGGTGAGCAGCACGGTGTGCAGGTGCAGCCGGCGCAGCTCGGCGACGGCACCGGCCGCGGACGGGTGCAGGGTGTCCGCGGTTCCGATGACCGCCCAGACCTGCCCGTCCACGGCGAGCAGCGCGGCACCGTGCCCGGCCCCGGCCAGTTCGTCGAGGTGCCCGCGGACGTCGTCGCCGAAGGCGATCCGCCGTTCGGCGAGCAGCCGGGGGCTGCCGACGAGGGCGTCCCGGCCGTCGACGACGGCATGCGCGCCGAGGCCGGGGAGCGCCGTCGCCTCATCCGCCGCGGGGATGGCGACCCCGGCGGCGCGGGCGAGGTCGAGAACGGCGGCGGCCACCGGATGCCCGGAGCCGGACTCCACCGCGGCGGCGACGGCGAGTACCTGGTTCCGGCTGCGCCCGTCGACCGGGAACACCTCGGTCACCCGGATCCGGCCGGTGGTCATGGTGCCGGTCTTGTCGAGGATGACGGTGTCGATGATCCCGCTCGCTTCGAGGGCGTCGTGGCTCTTGATCAGGATGCCGAGCTGGGCGCCCCGCCCCACCCCGACCATCAGGGCGGTCGGGGTGGCCAGACCGAGGGCGCACGGGCAGGCGATGATGAGCACGGCGATCCCGTTGCTCACCGCCAGGCCGGTGGGCGCCCCGGCGAGCAGCCACCCGGCGGCGACGAGGGCGGCGAGCACCACGACGGTCGGCACGAACACCGCGGAAACCTGGTCGGCGAACTTCTGGACCCGGGCCTTGCGCCGTTGGGCCTGTTCGGCGAGTGCGGCGAGCTGCGCCATCCGGGTGTGCGGACCGACCGCGCGTGCCCGCACCACGATCCGTCCGGCGAGGTTCACGGTGCCGCCGGTGACCTGGTCGCCGGGGCCGAGGTCGACCGGTACGGACTCCCCGGTCATCGCGCTCGTGTCGGCGGCCGAACGTCCCGCGGTGACCGTTCCGTCGGCGGCGATCCGTTCCCCGGGCAGGACGACGAACTCGTCGCCGGCCCGCAACTGCCCGACCGGCACGGTGCGTTCGGTGCCGTCCCGGAGCAACCGCACCTGGGTGACCGCGAGCGTTCCGATGGCCCGGAGCACCTCGCCGGCGCTGCGCCGAGCCCGGGTCTCGAAGTAGCGCCCGCCGAGCTGGAAGGTGACCATCCCGGCGGCGACGTCGAGGTAGAGGGAGTCGGCCCCGGCCGGGGTGGCCCCGAAACCGACCCAGAACCCGGGTTCGGTGCTGCGGGCGAACAGCATCGTGTACAGCGCCCAGCCGAAGGACACCACGGTGCCGAGGGAGACGAGGGTGTCCATACTCATCGCGCCGTGCCGGAGGTTGGCCAGGGTGGCCCGATGGAACGGCCACGCCGCCCAGGTGACCACGGGTACGGCGAGCCCGACGCAGACGGCCTGCCAACCGGGGAACCGGGTGCCGGGAACGAGGGCGAGCAGGATCGTCAGGTCACCGAGCGGGATGGTGATCAGGGCGGCCACGGCGAGCCGGCGGCGCAATGTGGACAGCCGGACGGCGGTGGCCCGGGCCGTCCAGGTGTCGTCGGCATCACGGCGCACCGCCGCGGTGTACCCGGCACGGGTGACGGCCTGAACCGCCTGCCCGGCCCGGTCCGCGGGCAACCCGGTGAGGAAGGCCCGGTCGGTGGCGAAGTTCACGCTGGCCCGCACACCGTCGAGCCGGTTCAGTGCCTTCTCGACCCGGGTGGCGCAGGCGGCGCAGGTCATCCCGCCGATGTCGAGTTCGAGGGCGTCGGGGTCGCCGAGGTCGGCCGGGGCACGGCCGGTGAGGCTGCCGGTACTCATCACCCTCCTGTCATCCGCCGGTGGCGGTGGTCGGGACCGATCCGGTGACCGGGACCGGGCCGGTGGTCGGGCCAGTGGTCGGGCCGGTGGTCGGGACCGGGCCGGATCCGTCGTTGTCGGAGCCGGATCCGGCGGTGTCGGGGCCGGATCCGGGAGTGCCCGGGCCGGCGGTGAGCCGGGCGAGCATCGCGTTGTAGGCGTCGTGACTGTCATCGAGCCCGGAGTCGAGGTGCCGGTCCAGTCGGGTGGCCTGCCGGGCGTCCTGCCGGGACCACTGCACGAGCAGGACGATGACGACGAAGGTGAGCGGCACCTCCCCGGCCGCCCAGGCGATACCGCCGCCGACGTACTGGTCGTGGCGCAGGTCGGTGATCCACGGGGCGGCGGTGGCGAGGTACCGGTAGAAGGTGGCGGCGACGGTCACGTCGCTGGTCATCACGACGACCCCGAAGAAGGCATGGAAGGGCATGGTCGCCAGGACGAGGCCGAGCCGGGCGATATGCGGCAACGGCCGCGGCGGGGCGTCCACCCCGACGACGAGACCGAAGAACAGGGTGCCGATGGCCAGGAATTCGAGGTTCATCAACTGGTGCGCCCAGTGGTACCGGCTGGCCTGGTTGAAGACGTCGCTGAAGTAGAGCAGGTAGTACGAGGCGGTGTACGCGATGAGGGCGTGCAGCGGGTGGAAGAAGCTGCGGGTCAACCGCCAGGACAACAGGGCGGCAAGCCATTCGTGCGGACCGGCGGGGCGGTGCGGGGGCCGGGCCGGGACCGCCCGGAGCAGCAGGGTGGCCGGCCCGCCGAGGACGAGCACGGCGGGGGCGAACATGTTGAGGCTCATGTGCAGGGCCATGTGCACGCTGAACGAGGCGCCGGAGTAGCGGCCGACCCCGGAGGAGGTGGTCGCGACGACGAGCAGCCACCCGGCCAGCCAGGCGGCGGTGCGCCCGGCCGGCCAGGGGTCCCCGCGGCGGTGCAGCCGCCGCACTCCGGCGAGGTAGGTCCCGATCGCGACCGTGGCCAGCACCGCGAACAGGAGGTTGAGCCGCCCGTGCCCGGCCAGCCGGGCCAGGGTCGGGGCCTGCACCACGTCGTAGCCGAGGAAGTTCTCGGCGATCGAGGTGGGGACGAAGTAGTTCGGCGGCGGTATCCGGGTCAACGCGATCTCGGCGGCCAGGTAGCCGGACAGCAGCAGGGTGGCCGTGCCGAGGAACCGGTGGGTAGCTGCCGCGGCACCGGGTCCGCTCCGCGGGCCCCGCCGCCACCACCGTACGGTCACCGCGCCGAGCGCGGTGAGCAGGGCCAGCTGGACGCCGAACAGTTGCCCGGTCGAGGACCGCCACGGCGCCGTTCCCCCGGTTTCGACGACGGCGACGACCACGGTGGAACCGGTGACTACCGGCCAGCCGACCGCGGCCAGCCCGGCGTACCGGCGCAGCGACGTCGTCGAGGGGGTGATCTCGTCCCAGAACAGGTAGCCGAAAGCGGTGGCCCCGAGCCAGGCGAGGGCCACGGGCAGGCCGAGGATCGTCGCGTCCCCGGCGAAGTCGTGATCCGGCCCGACGAGCACGTGCCCGACCAGGACGGGGGCGAGGGCGGCGATCCCGGCGGGTACGGCGAGCACGGCATGGGACGCCCAGCTGCGCGCGACCACCACGGTGAGCACGAGGACGGTGACGGCGAGGACGGTGACGATCCAGGCCCGCGGCAGGTAGGCGGCCCGGATCAGGGTGAGCCCGCCGGCTCCGGCCAGTGCGGTGACCGGCTGGCCGTTCACGTCGGCGGCGTCGACGAGGACGAGGACCGCTGCGGCCAGTCCCCAGACCGTCCCGGCCTGTCCCACCCGGCGGGTCACCCGGGGATCGACCCGCAGCGGCCGGTGCCCGGTGCGATCGGCCCGCAACAGCACCGCGGTGACCAGACCGCCCACGGTGAGGAGGGCGGCGATGAGCACGACGCTCCGGCCCAGGGCGCTGGCCAGCGCGGTGCCGGGGCCCGGGGCGTCGACGTTCACCGCGGCGTACCCGCGGGGTCCGAGCCGGAGCACGGTGACGGCCGCAGCGGCGAACGGCGCGGCCCCCGCGACGGCGACGGTCACCGGGTAGCGATAGGGACCAGCCATCCGGGCATTGGCTGCCCACCGCGCAGCCGTTCGGGCATTGGCTGCCCGGCCCGCGGCCGCCCGGTCGCCCGTCGCTCCGTCCTCCGGTGTTCCGTCATCCGTCGCCCGGTCCGGCCGCCGGGACGGGGACGGCACTACCGCGCCGCACGGCACGGGTCCGGCGGCGCGGTGGTGCGG
>JARRQM010000027.1:0-9411 GCA_037381765.1 Kineosporiaceae bacterium | reverse complement strand
GGCCCGAACAGCGACCGTGGCTACCTGCGCCGCGACGATCTGGCCCCGCTCCTGGACGGTGCGGGAACCCGCGACCTCCTCGCCACCTGGCTGCGCCAACGTGGCAGCCATCTCGCCACCAGTGCCCTGCCCGAGATGGCTGAGGCTCTCGACCTGCTCGTCCTGGTCGCCGACCCTGAGGTGCTCGCCGTCGAGCCGGCCCTGCCTGCGCAGATCGCCGGGGCAGAGGTGGGCCGGGCCCTCGCCGCCACACTGCGGATCGGACTACTCGACGAGTTCGGTTGGCCGGCCCTGGAAGAGGCCACCCAGCAGCTCTCCTGGCCCGGGAAGAACGGCGGCTACGCCAAGGTCATCGACTCCTGGCCGGCCCTCGTCCTGGTGGACGAGGCCACTGCGGTGGCCGTCGGGCCGGAGGGGATCCTCGCCCGGCACGATATCCGGAACTTCCCTGACCATCCCCGTTCCGTACGCCGGCGCCCCCACGCAAAGTATGTGGACGGACAGTTCCTCATCACCTGGGAAAGCAGCACGGGTCATGTGGGGTACTGGAGCGGGCGCCCGCAGGACGTGTTCCCCCTTCCCCCCCTCATGGACTACCGGCTCGCCACCGCCGAGGCGGGGGAGGTTTCGTTGCCCCTACCCGAGGGGGGCCGGACCGCCGGGGGATGGCCATTGCGGGTCGGGGACCGGAACATCGCCGTTCCCCTGCCGGTCCTGCATGACGGAAACGCCTGGTACCGGCTGGAACCGCGGGACTACCCGCTCGCCGCGGTGTGGCGGGAGTACGACCCGGTTACCGGGGACGGCGGCCGGGAGTGCTTGCCCGCCTTCTTGGAAAACGGGCTCGACGCCGAGGGCGCCACCCTCGTCGACGAGACCTGCTGGCTCGTTCCTGTCCCCGCCGGAATGGACGGTTCCCCGCTGGGTTCCGCCGGAGGACTACTCGGCTGGCGGACGGTCGCCTACCCGGACGGGAGCGTGCAGGGCACCGGGGTCGACGGTATCCGTGCCGACCTCACCGCGGAGCAACGGACAGCCCTCGACGGGGCCGTCCCCACCGGGGTGCTGCGCCTGCCCGACGGCACCCCGGTGACCGTGCTCCGGGACAGGAAGGTGCTGCGGTTCACCGACGGGCGGACCATCGGCAGCGTCTACCAAGAAAATGGCGTCGCCGGGAGGTATCGCGCGGGCACTCCGTACCTGCCGTCGCTGCCCTGGTGGTACGCCCTACGCCCGCGGGACGTCGCCGGATCCGTGCGGCTCCGGAGCCTCACCGACGCCGATGGCAGCGCGCTGCTGGACGCCGCCGACGACGGTACCGGTGCGGTTGCCGCCGATCTGGTCGCCCGGGTGGCCTTGGTCCTTCCCGAGGTCACCCATCCCCGGCTGCTCACCGGTATCGCCGGTGTCGTCAAGGTCGCCGCCAGCTGCCGACGGACCCTGGACCGGTTGCGCGCGCCGAAACCCGCAGAAGCGCCGCGACAAGCCGCCGGCCCCAGGATCGACGACGTCGCTTTGCACGCGGCGCTGTCCGGGCTCGCCCGGGTACCTTCCCGAAACTGGTATCGGCGGCCCCGATCCGGCTCCGCGGAGAGTGTCGAGGCGCTGCGAACGGTATCCGCCGCCCTCGTCGAGATCGCCGGGCAGCGGGTCGGCAGCGTTGCGCCGACCCGCATCAACCTCCCGCCCGACGCGGCCAAGGTCGAATGGACCGTCGTCGTCGGGGGCCTCGGCGCGGTGGCCCAGCGTGCCGCCGCCGAAACGACCCCGCCCGAGCACCGGGAAACCCTGCTCGACTTCCTCGACGCCATTGCCGCAACACCCCTGGCCGACCAGGACGCGCACTGGCGCGTGCTGCAGATGACCGAAATCCGTGCCCCGGAACACAACTACTCCATCGATCCCGACGATGAGCTCGCGCGCCTGCTCGGGCAGGTCATCACCACCGCGGACGGTGCCGCCGTGATCGTCGACGCCAGTCGGAGCTGGTTCCTGGGGCCGGGCACGGATCGTCGTCAGGCAACTGCCGTGGAATATTCCCGCACCGGGCAATTCGGTGCCATCCCCGGTTTCACGATCGAGGGGTTCCGCACCGGCGGCGGCTGGTCAGGGGCGCAACGGGTCCGGGACCTCGTCGCCCTCATCCGGGAGCGCGGTCCGGCACCCTGGCGCCCGGCAGCTGCCACCGAGCTGGCCGCTGCCTCCGGGCTGTCCCCGTCGGCGGCGGCCCTACTCCTCGCCGGACTTCCCACGATCGACTCCTACGAACACAACTTCCTCGACCCGCACACCCGCAGGGTGCTCGGACTCAAGATCGCTGAGGCCGAAGTAGCCCAACCGGGGCTCGCCGAACTGGTCACCGAGCAGCGACTGCGTCTGTGCGCCGTCGCCGTCCCCACCGACCCCGCGCACCTGTGGGAGACCGGATTCGATATCGCCGCCGTCGCCACATCTTGGGTGGCCGAATTCGGGAAGCAGATCCCCGTACCGGAGGACCTCGCCGCCGGAGCGAGCCGGGTCCTCGCCGGGGGCGGAATGGCCGCCCCCCGGCTGCTCGCCGGACTCCTCAATCCCGCCACCTGTCCCTGGCTGACCCGGGACGGCCGGTACGTCATCAAAGGTGATCGGCTCCAGCAAGTGGACGAGGAGAGCAACCGGGGAGCCCTGGACGGTGCCACGTTGTTCCAAACCGTCAGCGGCCTGCTCTGGTTGGCCTACCGGCTACCAGCGGACGATCCGCTGCGGGAGTCGCTGCACGGTGCCTACGTCGCCTTCCGCGAGCGGTTGACCAACCCCCATCTCATCATCCAGGCGCTCGCCGAAGCTGACCTCTCCGGGTTGCGCCGTGTCTACGGTCATCCGGAACGCGTCGAGGGAACCGGCGTGGAGATGCTCCCGCTCGGTGCGGCCGGAACCCTCCTGCACACGGCCTGGTTCCAGTTCCTGTTCCTGCGCCCGGCCCTGCTGTCCGGGCCGGACGATCCGCTGCTGGCCGTCACCGTGCAGCCGACGCGCGAGGAACTGGCGCTTGCCCTGGCCGGGGGGCTGGATCGGGTGCTCGGCTCGGCGACGACGGCCCCCGGCCCGGGAACGGCCCCGTCCGCGCGCCGGGCCGCACGCTGGTTGCAAGATCCGCGGGTCAGCGTCCCCGACCTGGTCGACCGGGTACGCGAGGAGACCGGGCTGGACGAGAACTCGGCCCGGCTCTACCTGCAGATCCTTGCCCTGCCCGACCCGAGCGAGGCGAATGTTGCCCGGTGGAACGGTTGGACCACGGCCCGGGTCCGTCGGACCACGGTCCCGCTGGTCGAAGCCAGGCTGCTGGTCGAGGGCAAACGGGCGCGGGCCGGCCGGAAAGCGTTCCTGCCCGGTGGCTGGCTGGACCTCAAAGCGCCCCTGATGCCGATGGAGACCTGGAAGGTCCCGTTGCTCGGGTTCACCCCTGACGGGGAGCCACCCCTCGGCGTGTCCGTACCGACGGTGCCGCTCGCGGACCTGTTCACGGCGGCCTGGGATCGGGTCTCCTCCGGGGACGTGCCCACCTTGGAGACGTTGCGCACCGGAAGGCGGAAGTGAACGTGACCGAACAGACCGCGGGGACCCGGCAGGCCGCCCCGCCCGAGCAGGTGTACGCCACCGAACTCGCCTTCCTCGCCGCCCACGACGACGGCCCGCGCCCGCCCGGTTGGCGGCTGACCCCGCGGTCGGTGGTCACCTTCGTCGTCGGCAGCGAGCAGGCGCTCACCCTGCCCACCGGGCGTGCCGGAGGCGAGCTGCCGACCCGGCTGACCATCACCCCGAAGTTCGTCGGGGAACGGGCCCTCGTCGAGCGGTGCGTGATCACTCTCGCCGGGGAACGCGGCCTGCTTCTCGTCGGCGAACCCGGAACCGCGAAGTCCATGCTCTCTGAACTGCTGTCGGCGGCGATCTGCGGGACCAGCGGGTTGACCGTGCAGGGCACCGCCGGCACCACCGAGGACCAGCTGCGTTACGGCTGGAACTACGCGCTGCTGCTGGCCCGCGGCCCGAGTCGGGAGGCACTCGTTCCGTCTCCGGTGATGACCGCGATGTCCCGGGGTGCGGTGGCCCGGGTCGAGGAGGTCACCCGCTGCCTGCCGGAAGTGCAGGACGCACTCGTCAGCATCCTGTCCGACCGGCGGATCTCCGTCCCCGAACTCGCCGGGGAGACCGAGGACCCCGCCGAGTACGCCGCACCCGGGTTCACTCTGATCGCCACGGCGAACCTGCGGGACCGGGGTGTCTCGGAGATGTCCGCGGCCCTGAAACGCCGGTTCAACTTCGAGCTGATCTCCCCGATCGCCGATCTGGAGACCGAAACCCGGCTGGTTCGTAGCCGGGCCACGGCCGTCCTCGACCAGGTCGCGGCGCCATTCGCGGTCGACGATGCGGTGCTGGAGGTGCTCGTCACCGCCTTCCGCGACCTACGCACCGGGGCGACCGTGGAAGGCTGGGAAGTGGAGCGGCCCTCGACGGTGATGAGCACCGCGGAGGCGGTGTCCGTCGCCGCCTCGCTCGGGCTGGCCGCCGCCTACTTCCCGACCGGCCGCGACCTGCTCGGCCTGATCCCCGGCCACCTGCTCGGCGTGGTCCGCAAGGACGACCCGAAGGACGCAGCCCGGTTACTCGGCTACTGGGACGGCGCGGTCCGGCGACGTGCCGAACAGGGGTCACGCACCTGGCGACGGATCTGGGACCTGCGTGGCGAACTCGGTGTCTGACCCCGCCCCCGGCCCCGGCCCCGGAAACGCCCCGGAACAGCTGGCCGACTCCGACCTCGACGCCGCGCCGGAACGGTCGACCGACCCCGGGGCCGCTCTGGAACGGCTGGCCGCGAGCACCCGGCCGCAACTGATCGGGGTCCGGCACCATTCCCCGGCGTTGTCCGCGGTCCTGCCCGATCTGCTCGATCGGATGGCCCCGGAAGTGCTTCTCGTCGAGCTGCCCGGGCAGTTCCAGCGCTGGCTGCCGTGGCTGGCCCACCCCGACACGGTTGCCCCGGTCGCGCTCGCCGGTGCCGTGCAGCCCCTGTGGTTCTACCCGTTCGCGGACTTCTCCCCGGAATTGGTCGCCATCCGTTGGGCGGCCGAGCACGGGGTTGAGGTCGTCGCTTTCGATCTGCCGCTCGGCGACCCCGGCTGGGCCGGACCGGGGGAAGCAGGCGAATCGGGGGAGCCAGGCGAATCGGGGGAGCCAGGCGAGCCGGGAGAGGCAGGCGAGCCGGGAGAGGCAAGCGATTCGGGGGAGACAGGCGAGCCGGGACAGACGGGCGGACCGGGGAGGTCCGGGATCCCGGATGCGGACTGCCCGCTCGGGCGGGTCCCCGGACCCCGGGGACCGAGGTTCGCCGCCGCCCTGCGGCGGCGGGCCACCGGCCGGGACGGGGACGACCTGTGGGACCGGATCGTCGAGGCACCTGCTCCCGGGAGCGTCCCGGAACGGGTGCGCCGCGCCGCCCTCGGCGTCGGCTGGGCGCTACGCGCCGAGGACGGTCCTGCCGTGTCCCCGGTGGACCTGCACCGCGAGGCACATATGCGTTCCGTGCTCGCCCGGTACGCGGACCGCTGCGTGGTCGCCGTCGTCGGTGCCTACCACGCCCCGGCCCTGCTCGACGGGACCGGCCCCGGAGTCCCCGACCCGGTCCTGGCGGGCCCCTCGGGCCCGGATCCGACCGGTCCCGGCCTTTCCGAACCCAAGCCGGTCGGTCCCAGCCCCATCCCCGGTCCCGCCAAGCTTGCCCCTTCCGAATCTGACCTTTCCGAACCTGACCCGGCCGGTACTTTTCCGGCCGGGCCGGGACCGGCCATCCCCGAAGTCGTCACCAGCCTCGTCGCCTATGCCGACCCGTTGCTGGACAGCCGTTCCGGCTATCCGGCGGGAATCCGGGATCCGCGCTGGCAACGGGCGGTCCACGCCGCCGGCGGCGACCCGGAGGCCCTCACCGCCGCGGCGACCCGACTCGTCGTCGAGATCTGCGCCGAGCTGCGGGCCCAGGGGCATCCGGCCGGTCCCGGTGAGGCCCGCGAGGTGGTCCGGCTCGCCACCGACCTGGCCCGGTTGCGCGGGCTCCCCGCTCCTGCCCGCGGTGAACTCGTCGAGGCCCTTACCGGCGTGCTCGGCCAAGGCGACACGCTCGGTCGTGGCCGGGCCGTCGCCCGGGCCATGGACCGGGTCCTCGTCGGTGAAGGCCGGGGTCGGCTCGCTCCCGGTACCCCGCGTTCCGGCCTCGCCCCGGCCGTGGAACAGCTGCTCCGCGAGGTGCGGCTGCCGAATCCGGACGCCCCCGGACGTACCGAATTGCGTCTCGACCCGTTGCGCAGCGACCTCGACCGGCGCCGGGAGATCACCTTGCAGCGCCTGCGGACCTGCGGCATCCCCTACGCGGAGTCGGCCGAGGTGACCGGGACCGGCGGGGTCCAGGCCCTGACCGCCCGGTGGACGGCGGAATGGACCCCGGCCACGGCAGCCCTGCTGGACGTTGTCGGGGTGCACGGCACCGACCTGGCCCAGGCCGCCGCCGGGGTACTGGGGCGGGACCGGGCCCGGGAACGCGCCGACGGCGGGAGCACCGCCCGGCAGGTGCTCGACGGTCTCGCCGCCGCCGCCCGCTGCGCCCTGCCCGGCGCCGTCGCCGACCGCCTCGCCGACGGCGCCGGGGTCCTGCCGTCGGCGGCGACCCTGCCCGAACTCGTCGAGGCGCTGGACCTGCTCGCCCGTCTGGAACGCGGCCTGCCCGGGCTCCCCACCCCCGCCGGTGCCGGGCCGTTGGCCGGGCGGGTGCAGGAGGCGGCCGTCCGCCAGGTCGATGGTTTGGCCGGGGCGGACGATCCGGCCGAGGCCCGAGCCCTGCTCGCCCTGGTCACCCGGGTCGAGGACCGGGCGCTGCCACTGCGCCTGGACGACGCGTTGCATCGGATGGCCGTCGACGGCAGCCCGCTGATGCGGGGTGCCGCCACCGGAATCCGGGTGCTGCTCGGCCTCGACCCGGAGACCCCCTCGGGGGAGCGGGCCGCCGGCTGGCTCGACCTCGACGACCCCGCGGAGCTGTCCGCCCGGCTCACCGGTCTGCTCACGGTCGCCGGTCCGCTGCTGGAAACCGGCGGGCAATCCCTGCTGCCGCTCCTCGCCCGGGTCGAGCACCTGCCCGACCCGTTGTTCCTGCGCCGGTTGCCCGCCCTGCGCGCCGGATTCGACGTCCTCACCCCGGCGGCCCGGGACCGGCTGCTGCACACTGTCGCCGACCGGTTGGGCGACCGTCTTGACCTCCTCCTGTCCGCCGACCCGGTGCTGGTCGGGCGGTGGGCGCAGGCCGACGGGCACGCCCTGACCGTGCTGCGGGACCGCGGACTCGCCGGGGCGGTCGCTCTCGCCCCGGCCGACCGTTGGCGGCTCGTCCTCGGACGGCAACGCGACGCGCTGCCCCCGCGGGCCCGCCGGATGGCCCGGGCCCTGGACGAGCTGTACGGGGCGGGTCGGGGTGAGGGTTCCCGGACCGGGATCGGCGGTGGGAGCGGCGGTGGGGACGGCGGTGGGGATGAGGCCCCCTACCCGGCAGCGCGGGACTGGGCCGAAGACCTCACCGTCTTGTTCGGGCCGCTGGTCCGGGAGGAGGTGCTCGCCGCGGCCGCCGCATCGGGCCGGGTCGATGCGGCCCTGGTCCTCGACCCGGACTCCGCGCGGCCTTCGGTCACCCTGCTCACCTCGGTGCTCTCGCTGGCCGGGGCGATGCCCGAACATGTCGTCGCCCGGGTGCGGCCTCTCATCGCCAAGGTCGTCGCCGACCTGACCCGGCAGCTGGCCGTGCAGCTGTCCCCGGCCCTGGTCGGGCTGACCACGGCCCGCCCGACCCGTCGCCGCGGCGGCCCGCTCGACCTGCGCCGGACCCTGACGGCGAATCTGAGCACCGCCCGGCGCGGCGACGACGGTCGGGTCGTCCTCACCCCCGAGCGCCCGGTGTTCACCACCCGGGCCCGGCGCACCGCGGACTGGCGGATCGTGCTCGTCGTCGACGTGTCCGGATCCATGGAGGCGTCCACCGTGTGGTCGGCGATCACCGCGGCCGTCCTCGCCGGGGTTCCCTCGCTGAGTACCCACCTGCTGGCGTTCTCCACCGAGGTCGTCGATCTCAGCGGGCTCGTCGACGACCCGCTGTCGCTGCTCCTGGAGGTGTCCGTCGGCGGTGGCACGTCGATCTCCCGGGGGTTGGCTGCGGCCCGCGACCTGATCACCGTCCCGGAGCGCACCATGGTCGTCGTGGTCAGTGACTTCGAGGAGGGCGGACCGTTGGGTCCGCTGCTCGCCGAGGTGCGCGGGCACGTCGACGCCGGGGTGCACCTGCTCGGCTGCGCGAGCCTGGACGGCACCGGCCAGGCCCGGTACAGCGTCGGGGTCGCCGAACAGCTCGTCGCCGCTGGGATGCCGGTGGCCGCGCTGAGTCCGCTGGAACTGGCCCGCTGGGTGGCGGAGCAGGTGCGGTGAGCGCGCTCCCCCCGGCGGACCCGCTGCTCGTCGCCGACACCCTCGCCGCCCTGCCGGTCCGGCTGCGGGGGCGTCTGGATGCGGCTGTGGCGAAGGCGCCGACCTGGCAGGTCGAGGATGGCGTGGTGCGGCTGCCCGGCGGCGTCGAGGTGCACCTGGACCGCCGCGACGGGGTGCTGCGCGACGCCGACCAGGTGCGCTGCGGTTGCCTGCTCGCTCCCGCCTGCCTGCACCGGGCCGCTGTGCTCAGCGCCGCCCCCGTCGCCGATGCCGACCCTGCCGGCGATGGTGATCCCGCTGCCGATGCCGCCCCCGTCGCCGACGCCGACCCCGCTGCCGACGGTGGCCTCGCTGTTGGCGGCGGTCCGGTTCACGGTGACGGTCCGGTCCGCGACGGCAGCCTTGCCGCTCCGGCTACCGGCACTGCCGTCCCGGGCACCGGTCCCGGACCGGGCGGGGACGGGAACGCCCCGAACGTCCGTGGGGCCGATCCCGACCTGCCGTCCGCCCCGCGGACCGCGATCCCCGGCGGGTGGACGCCGACCGAACGGGATGCCGCCGGTGCCGTCGCCGACGCCGCGGCGACCGTCTTGCGTGTCGGGGTTCCCGGGGCCGGTGCCGTCGTCCAGGCCGACCTGCTCCGGGCGGTGCACCACGCCCGCGGCGTGGGGTTGCACCGTCTCGCCGCCGCGGCGACCCGTGTGGTGACCGGGATCCGGGCCGGCCGCGGCGACGACCCCGGGTACACCCTGCGGGGTCTGACCGCGGACCTCGTCGAGGTGTTCGAGACCGCCCATGCGGTGCGGTCCGGGGCGGACCCGTCGGTCTGGCGGGGCCGGGCGCGCAGCGACTACGCACCGGTCGGGGCGTTGCGGCTGACCGGGGTGTGTTGCGAGCCGGTTCTCACCGATTCCG
>JARRQM010000026.1:12963-17042 GCA_037381765.1 Kineosporiaceae bacterium | reverse complement strand
CGTCCGTGCCGGGTGCGTGGCTGTCGGACGTGTGACTGTCGGACGTGTGGCTGTCGGCGACGTGACTGTCGAAGACGTCCGCGCCGGGGGTGTTCGTGCCGGGGGTGTTCGTGCCGGAGTCGGCCATGCCGGGGGCGCGGTCGTTGGGGGTGCCGCGGTCGGGGTCGTTCCCGGGGCGGGTGTGGGGCAAACGGGCGTAGGGCACCGGGAGTGGCCCGATGAACCCTTCGGCCGGGGCGCCCGGCGGGGGACAACCGACGTGTGGCGCGCCGGCCCGGTGGGTGCTGGCGAGGCGGCGGCCGAACTCCTCCGCCGCGGCCCGGGTCGGTGCCGTCGATGCGAGCCGGGGCAGGACGATCCGGTTCGGGGCGAGGGCGAGTGGACGCAGGGCCGGCACGCCGCCGTCCTGTTCGGCGTCGGCGAGCCAGTCCAGTCCCGCGGCCTCGGCGGCGAAGAACCCGGGCGGGGCATCCGCGCGGTGTTTGGTGAAGACCGGCCCGGGCCCCGGCCCCAGTTCCTCGGGTCGGGGCAGGTGACCCGGGCCCGACGGCCGCCGGGTGGGGTCGCCGGGCGGGGCCGGGTCCGGCGGGGTCATCCGGCCGCGGGTTCCGCGGTCTCGCCGAGGGCGTTGCGTACCTGGTTGAGAACGCCCCGGCAGGCTCGCTCGACCATGTCGAGGACCTCGTCGAACTCGGCCTGCCCGTCGAAGTACGGGTCGGGGACGTCGAGCAGTCCAGAGCCCGGCCCGGAGTCGGTGCCCGGGACCGCGAGATCCGGGTCGAAAGAGCGCAGCAGCCGCACCTTGTCCCGGCCGGGTCCGTCCGGGGCCCAGGCCCGCAGGGTCCGCAGGTGGCTGCGGTCGAGGGCGAGCACGAGGTCGCGGTCGGCGAACCAGCTGGCGTCGAACGTCCGGGCGTGGTGGCTGAACCCGGTGTACCCCGCCTCGGCGAGGGAGTGCATGGTGCGGTGGTCGGCGGGTTCACCGAGATGCCAGGCTCCGGTCCCGGCCGAGTCGACCTCGACCCGGTCACTCAGTCCCGCGTCGGCGATCATCTGCCGCAGCACGGCCTCGGCCATCGGTGAGCGGCAGATGTTGCCGGTGCACACGAAACAGATCCGGTAGCGCGCGTCCGTACTCATGAGGCCATGGTCGTGGATTCGGCGTACTGCCGCGAACCACCTGGCCGGGGATCTCCGGCTGCGAACCACCTGGCCGGGGATCCCCGGCCCTAGGTCCGTTCCCAGGGGCTTACATCGTCGTTCCCGCCGCATCGTTCGCCGCAGGTGGGCGGGGAACCGTCCCCAGAGGCCTGCGTCGTCCCACCGTCCACAGATGTGGCCGGAGAGCCTGTGCCGGTCCCCCACCGATCTAGCGTCGGGGTTCAGCAACGAGCCACTGTCCGGGGAGGTCTGATGAGGCACAACGGGGAGCCCGCGGCACCCGCGGCAGAGGAACCGGGGATGGGGAAGGGGAACCGCAGCGAGCTGTTCTGGCGGGCCGACGCCACGACATTCGCTGCCTGGCGGAGGACCCTCGGGGGACTTCCCCTGCCCCCCGGCTTCGGGCCGCCCGCGGAGGAACTGCGGGATGGGCCGCCATCGGAGTTGCCCTACCCCTTGGCGCTCGCCCTGTCCGTGCACGGGTTCGCGACGACGAGCATCACCGTGCGTCTCGACGACACCGAGCGCGAATTGTTGGTTGTGCTCTCCCTGGTCCCGGGGCTCGGGGCTGCCCTGACCCGTCGGGCGCCCCCGGGGGACCATGCGCCGGAGGAAGTCACCGCGGTCCTGTTCCCCGCCCGGGAGGCCGTCGACCAGGTGCTCCGGCACCTTCCCGCCCCGGACGGAGGCTATCCCGGTTCGGGCGGCACCGTGCCGGGTCCGGACACCCACCTTCCGGGTCCGGACACCCACCTTCCGGGTCCGGACGCCCACCTTCCCGGCCCGGATCGCCCGGTTCCGGTGGGGACGACCCTCCAGGTGAGCGTGACCACACCGGACGATGCGGTGTGGCGTTGGTACGACGCGTGGGAGTTCCGGGGCGATGGATGGGGACGGTTCGGTGTCGGGGAACTGGCTGCCCCCTGTGGAACCGGGGTCGGTATCGAGATACTGCGCACCGAGGTCGCGCTGGGGCTGACCGGGGTTCTCGCCGGGCAGAAGACCGTCGGATGACCCCCCGCATCGGCGGTGCCGGCCCACACGCACTGCATCCACTCGGGTACGTTTGCGACACAGCCGTGCATCTCGTGCGGTTGGGGGCGGCCGGGCCGCCCGACGACGCCGAGGAGTGGCATGGCGACCGTGACGGGGTCGTTCAGGCGTGCAGTCGCCGCCCACCGGGAGGCGCTCGGCCTGCTCCGGATCGGTCGCGGCCTGCTCGACCAAGGGCCCGCCGAACCCCTGTACCGGGCGCAGTCCCTGGTCCGTCAGGCGGAGATCGTCACCGCCCTGCGCGAGGTCACCGAAGCCCTGCCACCCGGCTGGTGGACGTCCAGCTGGAAGACCCTGACCGCCAAGCACCCCCTCGGCGAGGGAACCCCCAACGACATCCGGTCCCTCCTGCGGATCGGCACCGCAGCCCCGGTCGAGGACTACTTCCCGGTCCTCGTCCCCTTCCTCGGCAGCCACCACCTCGCGGTCGACGCCGACGCCCGTGACGCACGGGTCGCCGCCCTGATCCGTGGAGTGCTGCTGCGCAGCCTCGCCGTCTCCCCGGTCGGTGCGCTGCGGGTCCTCACCGTGGACGCGGTCACCCTCGGGGCAACCTTCTCCCCGTTCGCCGACCTCATGTCGGGTGACCTCATGTCCGACCCGGGTACGGACCTCGACGCATTGCGCCGGGTGCTGAGCGAGGCGGAAGAACACGTCCGTTGGGCGCAGTCGGTCCCCCGCGACGACCGCAGCACCGTGCTCCTCGCCGTCGCCGGACTGCCCAGTGGCTGGACCCGTGACGACCTGAGCCGGTTGGCCTCCCTCGCGCATGCCGGTCCCGAGGCCGGGATTCAGCTCCTCCTGGCCGGGTACCCGCCGGCGTCCCCGGGTGGGGCGAGCGCCCCAACCCTGGAGAACACCGTCACGATCCGGGTCACCCCCGAGGAAGTCCGGCTCGGCAACATTCCCACCACCCCGCTCGGGGCGGACGGGCTGAACTGCCCGGTACAACTCGACCCGGCGCCCCCGGACCACCTCGTCGGGGCCGTGTGCCAGCAGCTCGCGCACCGCGCCGGACAGGACACCCGGGTCGGATTCGCCCAGCTCATCGCCCCGGACCTGTGGGCCGAATCGTCTATCGACGGATTGCGCACCATCGTCGGCCGGGCGGGACGGGGCGGGCGCGACCCGGTGTGGCTGTCCCTGGACGACAGCACCCCGCACTGGCTGGTCGGTGGGCGCACCGGCTCAGGTAAGACCGTGTTCCTCCTCGGTGTCCTCTACGGGCTGGCCTCCCGCTACTCCCCGGATGACCTCGCCCTCTACCTGCTCGACTTCAAGGAGGGGGTCTCGTTCACCGAGTTCACCCCCACCGAGATGGATCCCACCTGGATCCCGCACGCCCGCACCGTCGGGGTGGAATCCGACCGCGAATACGGGGTCGCCGTACTCGCCGCCCTGTCCGCGGAGATGAACCGCCGTGCGACGATCATGAAGCAGGCCGGGGCGACGAAACTCGCCCAGCTCCGGCAAGCCCGCCCGGACACCGGCCTACCCCGGATCCTCGCGGTCATCGACGAGTTCCACGTGCTGTTCGCCGGGAACGACACGATCGCCAGGCGGGCCGGGGAACTCCTCGAAGACATCGCCCGCAAGGGCCGCTCCTACGGCATCCACCTCATCCTGGCCAGTCAGACGACCTCCGGGATCGAGACGCTGTTCGCCAAGGGCGAGGCGATCTTCGGCCAGTTCTCCCAACGGATCGCGCTCGCCGGTGGACGCGGGGCACTGGCCCTGCTCAACGACGCCGCGGACGCCCTTCCGCTTGGCGAGGCCATCGTGAACAGTGCTGCCGGTGTCCCCTCGGCCAACCGGAAGATCCGGTTCCCCGACACCGACCCCGAAGCGGTCCGCCAGGTCCGCAC
>JARRQM010000026.1:3519-12946 GCA_037381765.1 Kineosporiaceae bacterium | reverse complement strand
ACCTCACCGACGACCCGATCTGGGACCGGCTCGATCCGCGCGCACGACGCCGCTCCGTACTCGTCGGCCGCACCGTTGACGTCGGGCTGCCCACCGCCGCGTTCACCCTCGACGCCTCCCCGGGCCGGCACCTCGCCGTCCTCGGCACCTCCGACGTCGCCGCGGACGTCCTCCACGCCGCCGTACTCGGGTTGGCCAGGCAACACGACCCGGGCCGGGCCACCTTCGTCCTCGCCGGCCTCGTCGCGGCCTCCGATGAGGCAGCCGACGCCGCGGCCGAGGCGGTACGCGCCGCCGGACACCAGTGCTCCGAAGTGGAACTCACCGGGCTGCGCGACGTCCTCGGCCGACTCGCCCATCCCGGAAGTGCCGTCGGCGGCGATCTGGACGCCCAGCTCGAAGCCCTCACCGCGGGGATGTCCCCGGACGGCGGGCCGGAAGCCACCTACGTGGTGATCTGGGGCGCCGACACCGCCGGGGCCGCCCTGCGCGCCGCCCGGGACCCGATCACCGACCGCACCGGGCTGGACGACCTCAAGACCGTCCTGCAAGAGGGGCCGTCCCGGAACGTCCACCTGATCGGTTGGTGGCGGGTCGTCCGCCGGTTCACCGATGACCTGGGCAGCTCCGGGAAAGACGACGTGGCCGGGCTCGTCGCGCTCAACGTCACCGCGAAGGACCTCGGCAACCTCGTGGGGAACTACCTGCTGGAATGGCAGCCCCGGCAGAACCGGGCCCTGTTCGTCGACCAGCACGAGGACCGCACCTCGCTGATCGTCCCCTACGTGCGACGGAGCGCGCTCGATCCCGGGGCACTGCGATGACCGGACACCGGACCGGTCCGGGCCCCGGCGAACCGGCGGACAGCGACGACCCGGTGACCGGCGGGCCCGGCGAAGAAGGCCAAAACGTCGGAGGCGGCCGGGGCCCGGGGAACGGCCGTGCTGCTCCAGGTGCCCGTGGTGCCGGGGAAGGCCACGGCACCGGGGACGACCACGACGCGGGAAACGACGCCGGAACCGGGCACGACCACGGCATCCGGTCCGGGTCCGGACCCGACCTCGGACAGCCCGGTGACTCCTTCCAGGTACCCGACGCCGACCTCACCCCGTGGCAACGTTACGTCCTGCTGCTGCGGGCGCTCGACGCCGAACGGCGCATCGAGGAGGAGCACACGTCGGGTTCACGGGAGGACTCCCGGACCCTGACCGAGGACCTCGAACGGCTCGGCCCGGAAGTCATCGAGCAGGGGGCAGAACTCGGCGAACTCGCGGTACGGCTGCGGCTGCACCGGCCCCGGCTGACCCCGGCGACGATCGCCGACCCGCCCCCGCCGGCCGAAGTGGCCCGGGTCGCCGCCGCCGCCATGCACCGCAGCGACAATGCAGCCCGGCAGGCCCTCGTCGAGGCGTCCCGGCCCGGGTTCTTGCCGAACTGGCCGCCCCGGTTCCGCAACGCCGTGATTTACCTGGGCTGGGCGCTGCCCGCGGTGCTCCTCCAATGGGCGTTGGTGAGCGGCGGGAGCTCCGCGCTCCTCGTGCTCCTTCTCGTCCCGACCGTGGCGTTTCTCGGCGGGCTGTACACCGCCGGGGCCGCCGGGCGGGTACGGCTGTCCCGAGACCGGGTGGAACGTTCGCCGCGGCTCGGTGCGGCGATCACCTACGGGGCCTTCCCCTTGGTGTTCGTGTACACGGTGATCCGGAGCCTGTTCTCATGAGGTCCGGGCGACACCCTCGGGACGTGCTCCCGGGGGCGACGGAGAGGATGGCGTGAATGGCCAGCGTCGAAGAGGTCAAGGCCCAGCTCAACGCCGCGGTTCAGGCCGCGCAGAAAGCCACCGAGGTGCTCACCACAGCGTCCTCCTCCGTGGACCAGGCCGTTCAGCTGACCAATGAGGCAGCCCGCGGCAGCAGCCACGACAAGCTCAACGAGGCGTTGCGGGCCTTCGCCGAAGCGAAAAGTCGGTTGGAGGACGCCACCGGGGCCGCCAAGCAGGGCATCGACACCGCCCAGCAGTACCTGTCCGTCAGCTGACCCGGTCCGTTCCGGACCGCGCCCCTCCCCGACAGCACCCGGCCGGCCCGGCCAGCACCCGGCCCGGCCGGCCCGGCCCGATCCGGAAGGTCGGGCCGGTTCTCAGACCGGGGCGAAGGCCCCCAGGCCGGGGCGGGTTCCGAGGGGGGCCCGGGGCCGGCGGACTCGCTGGGAATGCACGGTCGCCCCGGAGGCCGACCCGCCGACCTCGGGGTCGGGCGTGTCCGGCGCGGTCCCTTCCTGCTGCTCGGCCAGCCGGGCGGCCCGCACCTGCTCCTGGTCAGCGGTGGGGGGGAGGGCGTAGCCGGTGGGAGGGTCGTCCGCTGCCGGGTCGTCACCGAACGGGCGCCCGGCCGGGTCGGTGAATACGTAGCCGCGTTCCGCGTACCAGGTGATGATCCGGTCGAGGGCCTCGACGGTGTTCCCCCGGAAGGATCCGCCGTCGTGCAGCAGGAGGATCGGGTGCCGGCCCTGGCCGACGAGCCGGGCCGTGATCAGCTCGACCCAGGCCGGGTCGAGCTGATCCGGCTGGGCGTAGTCGTGGGCGCTGTACATGTTCGTCACGGTGAGTCCGCGGACGCGGGCGGCCTGTTTCAGGGCCGGGGCGGTGTCCTTGCCCTGCGGTGCCCGGAAGAAACACACCGGCTGGTCGCTGGCCTGCTGCAGCAGCCCCTCGGTGCGGTCGAGTTCGTCGGCGACCTCGGTCTCGGTGAGTTCGGTGAAACCGGATCCCGCGGTGGGGTGGCTCCACGTGTGGTTTCCGATGACGTTCCCGTCCGCGACGACCTCGGCGAGCACGCCCTGGTCGGCGTCCGCCTTCCGGCCGATCACGAAGAAGGTGCCGTGCACGTGATGGCGCCGCAGTACGGCGAGGACCTGCGGGGTCCAGGTGGGGTCGGGGCCGTCGTCGAAGGTGAGGGCGACCGTCTTCGGATAGGTGGCCGGGGTGTTCGTGACCCGGGCCCCGTCCGATGCCGGGCAGTCCACTCCGGCCGGGACGGGCCCGCTGTCCGCGGCGAATGCTGGTGCCGTGCCACCGGCCACCGTGACGGCGGCGGCCGTCGCAGCAGCGGCGAGACCAGTGCGGACGCGCATGTTGGGCCCCCCGGCGAGATCGATCGATCAACGTGGCTGTTCACGATAGTCGGTGAGTGGGGAAATCCAGCATTCCGGAACGGTGTATCCAGCTTCCCCCGGTATTTCATCTACTAAGAGTTATGGACAGTTACAGCGCGTCGGGTGGGGTGCCTCAAGTCGGTCTTCCCCCTCGCCGATCTGGTCCGGGTGAGGTCCGGACGCAGCCCGACACGCGCCGGCTCCGGAACACGACGACGGCTCCTTACCCACATCGGGTTCGGGGCGGGGTCGGCCGGGGCTCTCGCGGCGAGCGCGGTGCTCGTGCTCTGGACGTTCGCCACCGGGCCGCCGGGGCCCGGGCCGGGGGCCGTGGCGGCGGCGCTGGTCTGCGGGGTGGTCGCGGTCGCGGCGGTCGCCGCACCCGCCCGACACGCTTACCGGCAGGCCGTCCTGCTCGCCGGGAAGGTCGAGGCCGTCGCCTCCGAACTGCATCCGGCCAGCCGCGACCACCACTGGGAACCGGGGCGGCTGCGCGGCCTCGTCCTCGACGGGACCAACGGCACCTTCGGCCGGCTCGTGGCCGCCGTGAACGAACTCATCGAGGCGCTGGAGGAGGAACGGACGTTCCGGTCGATCGTCGACGCCTCCGGGGCGCTCGTCGTCGTGCTCGGTCCGCACGGTGTCGTCACGTTCGCCTCGGAATCGGTGACGACGGTACTCGGCTGGCCGGTCGACGAAGTGCAGGGCAGCACCCTGGCCGGACTCGTGCACGCCGGTGACCTGGAGGAGTTCCTCACTCTCGTCGACGACCCCGACCGGGCCCTGCGAACCGAGGACGTCCCGCGGTTGCGGCTACGTGCCCACGACGGCACCTGGCGGGTTCTCGAACTGTCGGTGTCGGTGCAGCGGGCCGGGGCCCCCGGCCCGACGGTCCTCACCGGGCGGGACGTCACCGACCAGGTGGCGATCGAACGCGAACTCGTCCACCCGGCCACCCACGATGTGCTCACCGGATTGCCGAACCGGAAGGCCCTGCTCCAGCTGGCCGAGGAGAAGGTCACCCTGGCCTCACCGATCGACCCGGTGTCGGTGATCATGATCGACCTCGATCGGTTCAAGGACGTTAATGACAGTCTCGGCCACGCCGTCGGCGACCAGCTGCTCGCCCAGGTGGGTCCGCGGCTGCGGTCGATCCTTCGCCCCTCGGACACGATCGCCCGGCTCGGCGGCGACGAGTTCGCCGTCCTTCTCCCGGGGGCCGGGGAGGACGGCGCCCAGATGGTCGCCGACCGGCTGGCCATGCAACTCGTCGATCCGTTCGTCATCGACGGGATGGAACTGCACGTCGAGGCGTCCCTGGGGATCGCCGTGAGCCACCGGATCGGGCGCGACGGGGCCGGCAGTGTGGAAACGCTGTTCCGGGAGGCCGATATCGCCATGTACCGGGCCAAGGAGTACGGGATGGGGGTGGCCACCTTCGATCCGGCCCGCGACTCCGGGCAGAACCGGTCCCGGCTGGAACTGTCCGCGGAGCTGCGCCGGGCGATCAGCGAGGGGCAGCTCATCCTGCACTACCAGCCGGTCGTCGACATCCTCGAAGGCCGGCTGGTCGGGGTGGAGGCGCTGGTGCGCTGGCAGCATCCGGAGCGGGGACTGCTCCTACCGGGTGATTTCCTGCCGCTCGCGGAGAAGACCGGGCTGATCATGCCGCTGTCCAAGCTCGTGCTCGCCTCGGCGACCCAGCAGGCGGCCCGGTGGGCGGGGAATGGCTGGCCGGTGCAGATCGCGGTGAACATCTCCCCGCGCTGGCTGCAGCATGGGGACCTGACCGACACGGTGGAGCAGATGCTCGCCGAATACGGGGTCAGCCCCGACCTGATCCGCCTGGAGATCACCGAGAGCGCCATCCTCGCCGACCCGGAGGACACCCTGCCGCTGCTCATGCGGTTGCGGGAGATGGGCATCGGGCTGTCCCTCGACGACTTCGGCACCGGGTACTCGTCGATGACCCACCTGCGCCAGCTGCCCGTGGATGAGGTGAAGGTCGACCGGGCGTTCGTGCAGGCGATGACGAGCGCCCCGGAAGATGCGGTGATTGTGCGCGCGGCGATCGGGCTCGGCCACGACCTCGGGATGGCGGTGGTGGCCGAGGGCATCGAGGACGTCGAGACCCTCGCCGAGATCGTCGCCAGCGGATGCTCCCTGGCCCAGGGGTACTACTTCTCCCCGCCGCTCCCAGCACAGGAGGTCACCGACTGGGCACACAATCGGTTCGGTACGGCGACCTCCCCGGTGCTCCCGCAACCACCCCGGGTTCCGTTCGCCCTCTGACCCCGTCCACCAGCCGGTACCCGCCGCGTGCTGCGCACCGGATGGGGTGTGCGTGGCGGGCGGGAATGAGGTCCGGGCCCGGGGACGGGTCCCGGGACCCGGGACGGGGTTGTCGGGTCAGTCGTCGTCGTCCTGAACGAACGCGTTGAGCACCATGCTGGCGAGGCTAACGACGACGGCGGCGAGGATCGTCGACCAGAAGAAGTCCCCGGAGTCGAAGGAGATCCCGATCGCCCCGGACAGCCAGCTGGTGAGCTTGAGCATGAGCGCGTTCACCACGAAGGCGATCAGGCCGAGCGTGAGGATGTAGGCCGGCAGCGCCAGGACCGCGACGACGGGTTTGATCAAGGTGTTGACGATGCCGAACAGGGCGCCGATGACGGCGAGGGAGAGCACAGTGCGGCCCGGACCGGAGGCGGTCACCGACACTCCGGGGACGATGAGGGTGGCCACCCAGATGGCGGCCGCGTTGACGGCGATCTTGATGAGATACCCACGCATTTCAGAATCCTTACCCCGCCGGGCGGGTAGGGCCAATCCGGCTACCCCCCCTTCTGCTCCGGCTGCTCCGGCGGCACCCATGTTCAGCGCCTCTACCTGCGGGTATCGTCGGGGCCAGGTACCTGCTCCGGACGGGGGAACACCGCCGGCGGGCACCGGTGGAACCCGCGGGGGAACGTATGGTCGCTCGTGAGGAACCTCCGCCGAAGGGGTCCGTGCCGCGATGAGCCGCGCACCACGTCTGTCCGACCTACCGGTTATCGACGACCGGGGCCTGCGGGTACTCCTGCCGATGACCGCGGCGATCGTCGCGTTGGAGTCGGCGCTGCACGACGGCAGTGCCCCTGGTGGGGCGCCGGCCCGCACCTCGATCCTCACCGAGTTCGGTGAACTGCTCCTGATGCCCGCGGCGACCACCCGGTACGTCGGGGTGAAGCTCGCCAGTATCGCCCCGGACAACGCCGGTCTCGGACTGCCCCGGGTGCAGGGGGTGTACGTGCTTTTCGACGCGGTGAGCCTGACCCCGCGGGCACTCATCGACGGGATCGCCCTCACGTCGTGGCGGACCCCCGCGGTGTCGGCGGTTGCGGTTCGGCATCTGGCCCCGCAGCGTCCGGCCCGTCTCGTGGTGTTCGGGACGGGGCCGCAAGGGCGCGGCCATGTGGAGGCGGTGGCGGCGGTCCGTCCGGTCAGTCACGTGACGGTGGTGGGACGGGACTGGGGGAGGGCGGAGCAGACCGCGGCGTGGGTGGCCGAGCAGGGGCTGCCGGTGTCGATGGTCGCCGGGGCCGGACGGTCGGGCGAGTTGGCCGCCACGGTCCGGGCCGCGGATATCGTCGTCTGCGCGACGACGTCCCGCTGGCCGCTGTTCGACTCGGCCTGGCTGGCCCCGGACGCCTTGGTGATCGCGGTGGGGAGCCACACCCCGGACGCCCGGGAGGTCGACTCGGAGCTGGTGCGCCGGGCGACGGTCGTCGTGGAAACCCGGGAGTCGGCCCTGCGCGAGGCCGGTGACCTGATCATCCCCTTGCAGAACGTGGAGATCGGGCAGAGCGCCATTGACGGGGAACTGGTCGACCTCGTCGCCGGACGGGTCTATGCCGATCCGGGGCGGCCCCGGCTGTTCAAGAGCGTCGGGGAGTCGTGGGAGGACCTCGTCGTTGCCTCCGCCGCATACGACCAGCTCGTCGACAAGGCCGAGGGGATGCGCTGAGCTGCGGGATGCTGCCGGCGTGAGGAAAAGCTGCCGGTCCGAGGGAGGCCCCGTCCGGGGCCGCACAGTATTGGCGCGGAACGTGACGACCGGGGCTCAGGCGTGTCCGTACGGGGTCGCGTCCCTGGCGTCCTTGGGGGTGGTGGTCGCCGGTGTCGCGTCGGCGGGGGCACCGGCGGTGACGGCGGGGGATGTGAACGGCGGAGCGGACCGGGCGGGTGCCAACCGTTCGAGAACGGACCTGCCGGGGGCGGGCCTGCCGGGTTCGGGCCGGGCGGGGGCGAAGTCGGGCTCGGGCCGGGCGGGGGCGAACCGGGCAGGGACTCGGCCGGGGTCCCGCACCATGAAGGCGAGTTCGCCGCGGGCGGGGTTTCCGGGGACGTGGGCGATGTCGAGGGCCCGGTGCAGGCAGTCCCGCCCGGTGGCGGCATCCCCGGCGAGATCGAATCGCTGGGCCAGATCGCAGTACACGGCGGCGTATCGGTGCGTCGGCCGTCCCCGGTCCAGGGCCTGGACGGCTTCCCGGTAGGTGGCCCGTCCGGTTTCGGTGCGTCCCTGGGCGGTGAGGATGTCGCCGAGGACGAGGAGGGCTTCGGCGGTCTCGCGATGTTCCTCGATCTGGCGGAAGTGCAGGACGGCGCGCCGGGCGAGGGGTTCGGCTGCGGACAGCTCCCCCTGGAGGAAGTGGGCGAGTGCCCGCAGGGTCTCCCAGCGGGAGGTTTCGGTGGCGCTACCGAGGTCCCTGAGTCGGGACAGCGAGTCGTCGAGTAGGGCGGCAGCCTCTCCGGCTTTGCCGAGGTCCGCCTTCATGATCATCAAGGAGACGACCTGTTGTAGGTGGACGACGTAGCGGGACACGCCCTGTTCGGAGAACAGGGCGAGGGCCCGTTCGGACAGGTGTACCGCCTGGCTGGTGTCGCCCCGGGATTCGGCGATCACCGCGGCGTTCCAGTAGACGGCGCCGAGACCGTCCAGGGAGCCTTCGGCCCGGGTGACCTGGATGAGTTCGGTGGCCTTGCGCCAGGCGAGGTTGAGGTCACCGCCGTCGAAGTAGGCGATCATGAGGGTGGATTCGAGCCGGAAGTGGCTGTCGGTCCGGTCCTGTCCGGCTTCTTTGCTGTGCCGTACGGCACGTTCCCCGATCCGCACGGCGGCCCGGACGTCCCCGACCGACAGGCAGGCGTGCACGAGCGGGTAGCTCACTTCGGCGACGGTGAGGTGTGAGCGGCCCCGGCAGGCGAGTTCGAACAGGGGCTCGCGGATCCGGATGACTTCGTCGAGGTCGCCGAGTAGCCGGTAGGCCTCGGCCAGCAGGGCCCGGGCCTCGTGGTCGCTCTCGGTGGACAGCCCGTCCTGGCCGAGGAGTCCGAGGAGCCGGTCGCGGGCGACGGCGGGTTCCCCGTTGGTCAGGGTGAGCCGCGCGTAGGACAGGATGAGTCGGCTGGTGGCGTCGTCGGTCTCATCCGCGGTGAGATCGCGCACGCGGCAGTCCAGTCGCCGGGCCAGGACGGTGAGGGCGTCGCTGCTCGGCTGGCGCCGGCCGGATTCGATGAGCGAGATGTAGCTCGCGGAGAATTCGTCTCCGGCGAGTTCACTCTGGGACAGCCGGGCACGTTGCCGGTAGGAGCGGATGCGCTCGCCGAGAGTTTCCATGGATCACCCTCCCGCACTGCTCCTGCTCCTGGGGCGGCCAGGTTCAGTACTTGTTCGCGCCAAGTAGGTAATCGGCGACTCTTTGTATATTTCTGACTGCGCTAAGTAATTACCAATCACTGAAGGTTACATAATGGGAGTCGATACGGCCGGATGTCTGGCGCGATGGTCGGCTTGTCACGATTGTTGTTACTTGCCAGTCAAGCACATCTCACAAGGAGTCGTCATGTCGCACCGCACCGTTCGTCACGCCGCCGTCGTTTTCGTCTCCGCCGGTCTGATCCTCGGACTGTCACTCGCCACCCAGGCGCCGTCCTCGGAGCAACAGGCCCCGAGCCAGTCGGTGCTCGCCTGTTGCTACGTCTGGTGACGACAGGAGCGGGAAGGGACGTCGTGCCGTGTCCCCGGGGGCACGGTTGACGCGGCCCGGCCCGGGTCCGGCCGGCCCGGGCCGGTAGCCCCGACCACCTCGGTCAGGGAAGTCGCCGAGGGCGTTGACGGAGAGGTGAGCGGGGGAGGGGACCGTCCGGTGTTGCGCACGGCTCGGGTGACACCGGACGGTCCCCGTGCCGCGGGAGACGATGAGGCCCTGCGGGGTCCCGTCGGGGTGGGAAAAGG
>JARRQM010000026.1:0-3485 GCA_037381765.1 Kineosporiaceae bacterium | reverse complement strand
CAGCGTCGGTCGGGGAACTCCGTCGACCGTGAACGGGTACCCGGGTGAGTTCCCGGCGTGGCCGCAGGCGACCCCGGCTGCGGCCATACCGGGACTGACGGATACGTCGCGGGTGTCACCCGGGGCCGCACCGCCGCGGGACGGGGTCCGTCAGCAGACCCTCAGGGGAGTGACGTCGCGGGGGAAGTCGAAAAACGTTCGGTCGGCAATGGCGAACCGGCGTTCTCCAGGTTCTCCGGTACCCCCGCTGCGGGTCGGTCCACAGGCGGCGGCACTCCCGGTAACGGCGGGGCCGCGGCCCGGTCCATGAGTCCGCGCAGCGGGCTGTTCACGCGGATCCCGGCCAGGTCGAGGGCGTTCCGGTACGCCTCCAGCATCGCGGGCAACAGCTCGCTCGTGGCGTACCGGTCTCCCAGGTCGCGCCAGAGCGGAGCCAGGAGGCGGGTCGGTCGGAGTTCCTTCAACACCTCGGCGGCGGCGGTGTACTCGGCGACCGCCTGGCTCGAGTGGCCCAACACGGTCAGGCAGTCGCCGAGCACGATGTGCGCCCGAACGGTTTCGGGCAGAGGACTGCGCCCAAGGTGGGTCAGGGCATCCCGAGCCGCATCCCGGGCCGCGTCGGGGTGTCCGAGGGCCAGGTCGGTGCGTGCTCGTTCCAGGGCCCAGCCGCCGAGGTCGATCGTGCTCCCCAGGTCGCGGAGGGTCGTCCACGCCGTGTCGAGCAGGGCGGAGGCGGCTGCTGCCTGGTCGGCGCCGGCACTGATCAGGAAACCCGCCACGGTGTACTGGAGACGAGGCAGATCACGGGTGTTTCCCTGCTCGGACAGCAGGCCGAGGGCTCGGCGGGACAGCCGGATGGCTTCGGTGAGGTCGTTGCGGGCATCGGCGATCACGGCGGCGTTCCACAGCAGCGCCGCCTGACCGCTGGGCCCTCCGGTGCGCTCGGCCAGCTGGATCAGCTCACGGGCGCGGGCCGCCGCGGCCTCGAGCTCCCCGTCCTGGAACTGCGCGGCGAGAACCGTGGCCGCCAGCTGCAGGTATCCGTCGGTACCGGCCAGGGCCCGACCTTCCAGGGCGTCCAAGGAACGGTCCCCCACCCGGATGGCTGCCCGGGCGTCTCCGGCGTCGAGGTAGCACCGGCACAGGGACACCGCGACATCGTCAAGGGGGTGCTGGCTGGTTCCGGCGATGCAGCTGTCCAGCAACGGAAGGAAACAGTCGATGGCCGCATCGAGATCGCCGAGCGCTTCGTAGGTCAATCCCCTCTCGTACGCGATCTGTTCGCGCAGGTCCGGCTCGATGTCCGGGGCGTCCACCAGAGGGGCGAGCCGCTTCTCGGCCGTGACCGGTTCACCGTGCCGGCGGACCAGCCGGGCATATTCCAGCTCCAGTTCCAACCGGATCCTGCGCTCACTCGGCTGTCCGGTCGCGAGGACGGAAGGGTCACAGCCGAGCTGTTCGGCGAGGAAGGTGGTCACCTCAGGACCGGGCTCACGCTGGCCTGCTTCGATCCGGGAGACGTAGCTGGCCGAGAGACGATCCCCGGCGACATCGTTCTGGGACAGTCCCGCGCGCAGTCGCAGCTCGCGTACCCGTTCACCGACGGTGGAACCCCGGACGGAGCTGTTGGGAGGGGCCGGCACGTCGCTCACCTTAGCCACGGAACGCTGGTGGCACGGGGGATCTCGGGATCTCCTCCCCGGGGGAGACACACAGAGTCAGGTCGTGACGGTGCGGTTGAAAGGACGGAGTGAGAGCTTTGTAGCTGAGTGGCGCCAGGCAAGTACTCTGCGTACAAGCCTGTGCTCCGACCGGAGGTATCTGTCACGATCGGTATTGACAACTTGTCATTCCCTTCGTGACTGAGGAGATCCCCCATGCGCCGCACCTCCACCCGTGTCCTTGCCGTCACTCTCGCGTCCGCCGCCCTCGCCGTGTCCGCGGTGGCTGCAGTGACTCCGAGCAGCAGCGATAGTCAGACCATGGCGATGGCGACGTGCTGCACCAAGTAGGTGCCGACGGCTCGTGGTGAACAGGGGTGGGGAGACGATGGCCCGACGCCTCCCCACCCCTGATCTCGGTGCTCTTCACGATCTGTCACGGCCAGGGGTGACATTCCGGTAGGGCACGACGGCCACTGTAGTCACTTTTGCCATGACAGACCAGTCAGTGGTGACATGACAGTCATGCCATGACGTTGAGTCATGCCTGGGCATGTCCGTCGGGGGTGCGGTACGCCCGCAAATGGGTTCGCGACCATCAAGCTGACCTGCGGTCCATCCCGTTTTCCGAGGGTAGGTCGAGGGCGGGAACAGCACCGGGCCCTACAGAAGAATCTGACGCTGTGTGAAGGGGGCGCGCAGGTGCCGCGGTGACATCCCGGAGCTACCCCGGAGCTACCCCGGTGACACCCCGGACATGGCCCGCAGCCATCCCGGAGACGCCACGGGGACCGCGGTACGGGGCCGCCCGGGAACGGTCCCCGGGACACCCCGGGTGCCGTCCGGTGCCGTCCGGACGCCCTGCGGCGGCCAACCGGGGCGTGCGCAGATGCCCTCAGTCACGCACCTTGACCGAGAGGGCGAGCCGGTCGATATCCACCCGGAGCACCCGGGCCCGACCCGCCGGATCACCGTCGAGCTGCATGTGCAGCGGCTTCTCCGCCCGGATCTCCACCCGGCGGCAGCGATACCTTTCCACCAGCGGGTGTCCGCGACGGCTGCCGGACAACACCGAGGCGGTGACCGCCGCCCACCCGACGACATTGCGCGGGGAGACCGCGACGACGTCCAGCCAGCCGTCGTCCACCTGGGCGTCCGGGAGTAGCCGGATCCCCCCGGTCAACTCCCCGCAATTACCGACGACGACACTGCGGATCCGGCGATGCATCGGTGGGCGGCCGTCGAGGTACAGGGCCACCTTCGTCTGTCGTCCCCGCACCAGGCGGGCCCCTGCCACGACATACGCCCACCAGCCGAACGTACGCTTCAATTTCGGTTCCACCGAGGCCATCACCTCGGCGTCGAACCCCAGCCCGGCCATCACGAGGAAGGTCTCCCGCCGCGGGGCCACGTCTGCACCGGACACGTCCACCTCGGCCCGGCCGACGTCGATGTGTCGGACCCGGCCGGTGAAGCCGATGGTCGCGGCCGCATCCGGGAAAATCACCGGGATGTTGAGGTTGCGGGCCAGGAGGTTCCCCGTTCCGGCGGGGATCAGCGCGATCGGTACGTCGGTCCCGCTGAGTCCGGTGGCGACGGCGCGGACCGTGCCGTCCCCGCCGTAGACGAACACGGCCGCCGCGCCGGACCGGCCGGCCTCGCGGGCCTGCCCGGTCCCCGGATCGTCCACCGTGGTCTCCAACCACAGCGGCGGCCCGAATCCCGCCTCGGCGCTGGCCCGTTTCAGCCACGCCCGGCGCCCCTCCCCGTCGTCGACCTTCGTCGGGTTGGCGATCACGGCCACCCGCGGGAGTTCCCCGGGGT
>JARRQM010000025.1:0-10921 GCA_037381765.1 Kineosporiaceae bacterium | reverse complement strand
CGCCACCCTCAACGAGATCGCCCGGGCCGCCGGGGTCGGCATCCGGATCGACGAACCGGCCGTCCCGGTCCCCGCCGAGGTCGCCAACGCCTGCGGGTTGCTCGGTCTCGACCCGTGGGGCGTGGCCAATGAGGGCAAGCTCGTCGCCTTCGTCCCCCGGGACCAGGCCGACGCGGCCCTCGCCGCGCTGCGCGGGCACCCGCTCGGCGCCGGTGCCGCGGTGATCGGGGAATGCGTGGCCGAACACCCCGGTGCCGTCGTCGCCCGCACCGCCCTCGGCGGGACCCGGGTCGTCGACCTCCCGCTCGGAGAGCAGCTCCCCCGGATCTGCTGACCCGGCCCCGGACCCGATGCCCCTCCGAGCGGGAGACGGGCAGTAACGCCGACCACTTCGGGAATCGGGATGCGTGCCGGGCCCGGGGCGAGGAAGGTGGGACTGTGACGGACGCGGTACTGGCCGAGCGGCTGGTGAAGGTGTACGGGAAGGTCCGGGCCCTGGACGGGTTGGACCTTCAGGTTCCCGAGGGCCGGGTACTCGCTCTGCTCGGGCCGAACGGGGCGGGAAAAACCACCTGCGTGCGGGTGCTCACCACCTTGCTGCCACCGGATTCCGGGCGCGCCGAGGTCGCCGGGGTCGATGTGCGCAAGCATCCTGACCGGGTGCGCCGGATGATCGGCTTGTCCGGGCAGTACGCGGCCGTGGACGAGCACCTCACCGGGTTCGAGAACCTCGACATGATCGGGCGGCTGTACCACCTGGGCCGGGGACCGTCCCGGGTGCGGGCCCGGGATCTGCTCGCCCAGTTCCGGTTGGAGGACGCCGCGGACCGTCCGGTGCGGACCTACTCCGGCGGGATGCGCCGCCGCCTGGACCTTGCCGGTGCCCTGGTGGCCCGGCCCCGGGTGCTTTTCCTCGACGAGCCGACCACCGGGCTCGACCCGCGCAGCCGCACCGACATGTGGCAGGTGCTCGCCGATCTCGTCGCCGACGGCACCACGGTGCTGCTCACCACCCAGTACCTGGAAGAGGCCGACCGCCTCGCGGACCGGATCGTCGTGATCGACCACGGCCGGGTGATCGCCGAGGGGACCGCGGACGCCTTGAAAGCTCAGGTCGGCGGCGAGGTGATCGAGGTCGTCGTGGCTGCCGAGAAGGATCTCGATGAGGCCGGCCGGCTGCTGTCCGGTGTCGGGCTCGGGGCCCCGACCGTCGAAGCGCACCTGCGCCGGGTCTCCGTGCCGGTGCGTGCGGAGGCGGTTGCTTCCACGGTGCTCATCGACGCGTTGCGACGGTTCGACGCGGCCGGGATCGGGTTACTGGATGTCGGTATCCGCCGGCCCACGCTCGACGATGTCTTCCTCACCCTCACCGGGCATCCGGCCGAGCAAGGACGTGACGGTTCTGGCGATTCCGGGGGAGCGGCTAGGCCGGTCGACTCAGGTGGCCAGGACGGGAGCGGGGTTCCGGACCTGCCGGACGTCCCCGGGGCGGGCGGCCGGGACGGGGTGGCTGCCCGATGACCCCGGCGACCGGGACCGTTCCCGCGGGGGACGCCGCGGGACCGTTCCTGCCGGACGGGGTGGGGCCGGGCCGGGTCCCGCCGGGACGGCGGCTGGTCGAGGCCGTCAGCGATGGTTTCGTCGTGGCCAAGCGCAACCTCATCAAGGTCAAGCGGGTGCCTGATCTGCTCGTCTTCACCACCTTGTCGCCGATCATGTTCGTGCTGCTGTTCGCCTACGTTTTCGGTAGCGCGATCCGGGTACCCGGGGTGAACTACCGCGAGTTCCTCATGGCGGGGATCTTCACCCAGACCGTCGTGTTCGGCGCCACCATTACCGGGATGGGTCTTGCGGAGGACCTGCAGAAGGGGATTGTCGACCGGTTCCGCTCGTTGCCGATGTCCCGCACCGCTGTGCTTGTCGGGCGGACT
This sequence comes from Kineosporiaceae bacterium, assembly GCA_037381765.1. Classification (GTDB taxonomy): domain Bacteria; phylum Actinomycetota; class Actinomycetes; order Actinomycetales; family Kineosporiaceae; genus JARRQM01. The sequence goes on along the minus strand of JARRQM010000025.1, from coordinate 8,990 downwards.
GCCGCGGATGTGGTGAACAACGTCGTCGTCATCGTTGTCATGTCGGTGACCGGGTTGCTCGTGGGGTGGCGGATCAGGTCCTCTGTCGTCGAGGCCCTCGGCGGGTTCCTACTCCTTCTCGTCTTCGCCTACGCGCTGTCCTGGATGATGGCCGTGGTCGGCCTCACCGTGCGCAGCCCCGAGGTCGTGAACAACGCGAGTTTCGTCGTCATCTTCCCGATGACGTTCATCGCGAACACGTTCGTGCCGTCCGAAGGATTGCCGGCGGGGCTGCGCACCGTGGCCGAATGGAATCCGGTATCCGCGGTGTCCCAAGCGGCCCGCGAACTGTTCGGGAACACCGGAGGCCAGCCCGTTACCTCGGATGCGTGGGCCCTGCACCATCCGGTCATCTACGCGCTTATCTGGGTCGCCGGGATCCTCGCCGTCTTCGTTCCGTTGTCGGTCCGGAGCTACCAGCGGGCCGCCGGCCGGTGACCGGTCAGCGGCCCGGACACCCGTGTCGGGTGCTCGGGCCACTGGTTGTCTCCGGGGCGTTGGGGCCCCGTGGTCGGGACGGTCGCCGGGGTCAGCCGGTGAAGGGGCGGGCCTTGAGGACCTTGACCGGGACGGTGCGGCCGTTGGGGGCGGTGTACTCGGCGGATTCCCCGGGACGCAGCCCGAGGATCGCGGCGCCGAGCGGGCTCTTGTCGCTGAACACGTCGAGGTCGGTGTCTCCGAGCACTTCCCGGCTGCCGAGCAGGAAGGTCTCCTCGTCCCCGGCGAGGTCGACGGTGACCACCATGCCGGAGCTGATGCTCCCGTCGGTGCTGCTCGGGGCCTCACCCACCTTGGCGCTCTCCAGCAGCTGGCGTAGTTGGCGGATCCGGGCCTCCTGCTTGCCCTGCTCCTCCTTGGCCGCGTGGTAGCCGCCGTTCTCCCGCAGGTCGCCCTCTTCGCGGGCTTCCTCGATTTTCTTGGCGATCTCCGTGCGTCCCTCGCCCGAGAGGTGGTCCAGCTCGGCCTTCAACCGGTCGTACGCCTCCTGGGTGAGCCAGGTGACGCTGGGCGTCTCGGTCACGGGCACTCCGTTCTCGTCGCTGCGTTCGTGTTGCTTCTTGCCGATCGGCGGGGCCGATCAGGTCTCCTGGTGCGGTCGGTGGTCCTTCCCGGTACGGTCCTTCTCGTTCGTGTGGCCGTGTCGTTCGTGCGCCGGGTGCGGCGCCTGTCCGGATGTCCGCGGTGGTGGGATGTCCTCTCCGGGCGAGGGGCGGACCTCGTTCGTGAGGACTGCGTTGCGGTGCCTCGATTGACCGGCGACCGTGCAACCCGCCGATGCACCGTGTCGTCACGTCGCGGCTTTGATCCGCGGCATTGCGTCGCACGGTGTCGATCTGCGTGTTGATCAGTATGTCGATCAATCAGGGCCACGCAAGGTGAACCGCCTAGCTTAGCAACGCTCAGCGCAGGATGCAGGTCTTGACGCGGGCGCCTGTCGCGGTTTGGCTGGTCGGGACGTGGGCCCGCACGGTCACCGTCGTCCGTGTCGAAGGTCCGACGGTCACATCGGTCCACCCCACCGGGGCGAGATCGCCGTTCACGGCCTCAACCGTGCACACGGCCGTGGCCGTGCGGTCCTTGGTCAGTTCGAAGCTCGTGTCGATGGATCCGTCCGGCCGGGACAGGGAGGCGACGTCTCCCCACCGGACCGGGACGCGGGCCGAGGAGACCGCGACCCAGGCCGCCCACCCCACGCCGAGGAGGAGAAGGAACCCGGCCAAGCCGGTCCCGAGCACCCGGCGCCCCCCGTGGCCCGTTTCCCGGGGTGTTCCGTGTTCCGGGGCCCGTTCGTCGGGCGGCTCGGGGCCGGAGGGTGTCGGAGCCACTGGATCTCCTCGGGTCGCCCGGGGCCCGGCGACCTTCTCAGGTTGCCCGGGGCGGCCTGATCCGGGTCGCCGGGTACGCGACGGTCCTGCCGCGCGGTCGTCGCCGTCTGCCGGGATGATTGTGCCGCGGGGACGGGCACCGGGCCAGGCGGGGACCTGCACCGGTCACCGGTCCGGGGACGGACCGGCGGAGACGGACGATCCGGGTGGGAGCCCTGGTTCGGGGAATGAGGTGGATGTGTGGGGTTCCTCGCCGACGGATGTGGTTGCGGGGGTGGCGCCGTTGGCCGGCACGCCCGCCCCACAGGTACCCGATGCCGCCGCGATCGGCCCGGGGACCGTGGGGTTCCTGGTGACCTTCGCCCTCGTCGTCGTCACCGTGCTGCTCGTTCGCAGCATGGTGGGGCACCTCCGCCGGGTCCGTTACGGTCCGGACGCGCAGGGGAGCGGCGCGCAGGGGAATGACGCTTCGCGGTCCGGCTCCGGGGCGCGGAAGGATCCCGGGCCGGGGCAGAACGGGAGGTAGGGCCCCGGACCGGCTCAGGACTCCACGATGATCTTGTGCAGGGCCTCGACCTGCCCGTTCATCGCGTCGACGGATTCGACGATCTGCCCGGACCGGTCGGCGGTGTTGTTGGCCCCTTCGGACATGTTCGCGAGCGCCTCGGCGATCTGGGAGGTCACCGCCGACTGCTCCTCGATCGCGGCGGCCACCGTGTGCTGGCTCTCGTTGAGTTTTTCCACGAGGCCTTCGATGAGTTCCAGGGCGGTGACTCCGTCGCGGGAGGCACCCTGGATCGCCTCGATCCGCGCCTCGATGTCGCTGATGGAGGCGGAGGTGGTGCCGGCCAGTTGCTTGACCTCGTCGGCGACGACGGCGAACCCCTTTCCCGCCTCTCCGGCCCGGGCGGCCTCGATCGTGGCGTTCAGGGCGAGCATCTTCGTCTGTTCCGCCACCCCGGTGATGAGCCGGAGGAAGTCGCCGATCTCCGTGCTCGACCGCTGGAGTTCGTGCAGCTTGTCCACCCCGGCATTGGTCGCCCTGAGGGCTTCACCGACCTGGTGCAGGGCGGTGTTCGAGGAACGGGAGATTTCGGCGATCGCCTCGCGCAGTTCGTGGGTCGCGGTTGCGGCCTGATTCGCCTCGGAAGAGGACTGTCCGGCGAGGTCGGCGATCCCCCGGGCCGCGCCGATGAAGCGGGCGGTGTAGTCGGAGACCTGCTGGACGGCGGTGGCCGCTGCGGTGTTGCGTTCGGAGACGTTGTCCCAGATGACGATGTAGCCGTAGCGGGTCCCGGCGGGGTCGGAGATCGCGTTGATCAGGGTACGCAGGGTGATCCCGCCGAAGGTGAAGGTGGCTTCGCGGGGAAGTGCCTGCGGATCCGACAGCACGCGTTCGATTCGGCCCGGGTCTCGGTGGAAGCGGTGGATGGAGCCGTGCAGCATCTGGTCGAGGGAGATCCCGAAGGTGGTCTGGACCGCGGGACCGAGCTGCTGGACCGTCACCGCCGCCTTCTTGTTCATGAAGACGAGGTTGAGGTCGAGATCGGCGATGAAGCAATTCGCGTTCAGACTGTCCAAGGTCGTCCGGAGCATGCTGGTCGGGTCGTCGAGCTGTGTGCCGAGACCGGCCTGGTCACGGGACCAACGCAGGAGCGTCTGGGTGGAGGACATGGTGGCCTTCCGGTTCGCGGCGACTGGCCTGTCTGTCCTGTGTCGGGCTCCGGTGCCGGTGGCTTGAGAGCGCGTTGGCAAACTCTGTGTCGCGGACGTCCCCACCCCACCCCGGGATGTCACGGAACGTAGTCATGAGTGACGGTGTCGCGTCGGTGCTGACTCCGGCGGAGGGATGTATCCCATCCGGGGCCGCCCGACCCCTGGGCTATCGAGGCTGATTGGCTACCCTGGGTCCACCGCGTTCTCCGGAACCGGTCGGTCCCCGACACCTGAGCCGGCCTCACCCGCCCCCACCAGAACGGCGAAGACCAGGGCACGGTGATACCGCTCCTGTAATCGGGGAGCCGTACGGGCCGAGGACGGAGTGAGCCGGGAGGGACCGAGGTCGATGGACAACCGTCCGGACGACGCTACGGGGGCGACCGTGGGGTCGGGGCCCGACATCGGCGGGCTGTTCGCCGCCGGTGAGCGTTTTCCCGGAACCAGCGTCACCACCTCCGACCGGGACTCCACCGCCGACGTCCGGGCCGTCGTCCTCGCCGCCGAGGCTCTGCGCCGCGAGCTCGCCGCGATCACTCTGCCGTTCGACCTGCCCGAGGTCGAGGAGCTGCGCGAGGAACGTCGGCGCTTGCTCTCCCGGTTCGACGCCTACGTGTTGCCCCGGCTGCGCCGGATGGATGCCCCGCTCCTCGTCGTCATCGGCGGGTCGACCGGGGCGGGGAAATCGACCTTGACGAACTCGCGGGTCGGGCTGCAGATCAGCCCGACCGGAGTGCTCCGGCCGACCACACGGTCCCCGGTGCTCGTCCACCATCCGGACGATATGGCGGCCTTCCAATCCCGGCGGATCCTGCCGAAACTGTCCCGGCGGACCATGTCCGGGACGCTCAGCCTGGAGGATGAGGCCACCCGGCAACCGGCCTCGGGGTCGATCTTGCTCGTCCCGCACGAGGCGGTGCCGCAGGGGCTCGCCGTGATCGATTCCCCCGATCTCGATTCGCATGTGGCGGCCAACCGGGAGCTCGCGGCGCAGCTGTTCGAGGTCGCCGACTTGTGGGTGTTCGTCACCACGGGAACCGACTACGCCGACATGGTGCCGTGGGAGCTACTCGCCCAGGCGGTCGAGCGTGAGGTGTCCGTGGCGGTCGTCCTCGACCGGATGCGCGAGTCCGAGATCGCCGCAGTCCGCGTGCACTTCGCCACCATGTTGCGGGACCGGGGACTTGCCGAGGCCCCGCTGTTCGCGATTCCCGATACGACGCTGATCGGGGGGATGCTGCCGTACAAGCTGATCTCCCCGCTGCACCGCTGGCTCACCGGTCAGGCCACCGATGTGGTGACCCGGGACGGGCACGTCGGCCGTGCCGTGCGCGGCGCCCTCGACCTCACCCTCGACGCCGTGCCCCGGTTCGTCTCCGCCGTCGCCGACCAGGCGATGGCGAGCCGGGGGGCACGGGCCGACCTCGATGCCGCCTTCAACGCCTCCCTCACCGACATCAACCGGGCGCTGGTCGCCGGGTCGCTGATCGACCCCACGATCCGGACCTGGTGGCAGGAAGTGACCGGGGTCGAGGGGGAGCCCGGTGCGGAGGCAGGCCGGCTGCGTCGTCGGATGCAGGTGGCCCTGCGCGGGAGTTCCCGCTACCAGTCGATCGCGGATTCGGTGAGTGCGGCGGTGGTCCGGGTCCTCGTCGACGGGGTGGACAGCGCCATGCGGGGTGCCGCCCGGGGCTGGGCGGAACGTTCCGAGGTGGCCTCGGCCCTCGGCCGGAACCCCGAGCTGGCGCGCCGTTCCCGGGACTTCACCGCCCGGGCGAATGCCGCCGTCCGGGCCTGGCAGCAGGAGATCTTCGTCGATCTGGACCGGGCGACCGGGCGTGGCCGGGCCGCTGCCGAACCGGCGGCGGCGGCCCTGATGTGTCTCACCGTCGCCACGGGGTCCGACCCGGTCGTTCCCCTGGTCCAGCGGATGCTGCTCTCGGAACTGCCCACCGTCGACCCGGAGACGCAGCTACGCCGGGTGCGCGAGTACCTGTACCGGAAGGTGCGGGAGCTGCTCGCGGTCGAGCGGTCCCGGATCGAGGAGATGCTCGACGAGGCAGCCGGGGAAGCGGCCGACACCTCGGGTCTCACCCGCGCCGCGGCGCGGCTCGCCGAGGCACTCGCTGCCACCGGGATCGGACCGGCGGAACCGGCTTCGGCCGCCGGACCCGCCTGAGTACCGTCGGGCCCGGGTCAGCCGACGATGCCCTGCCCGACGAGCATGGTGGTGCCCTTGCCGACGTTGCCGGCGGAGTCGCGGACGGTGTGCAGGCGCACTGAGGTTTGGTGGAGGATCGTCTCGGACTGGTTGGCGAACTGGACGAGGTCGACGTTCTGCTCGCGCAGGAACCCGCGGATGGAGTCCAACGCCGTGCGGGTCGTCACCAGGAACTGCTGCACTTCATCGACCGTGGCGTAGTCCTTGAGTTCGTTGGCTTCCGCGGCATCCTCGCGCAGGCTCGGCTGGGCGCCGTAGTTGATCGGGTTGACACCGTCGAGCAGGTCGCGCCGCTGCTTCTCGACCCGGCGCATGAACTTCCAGATCCGGTACTTGCGGTCGAGGTGCCGGGAGATACTGCTCAACCACAGCGGGGTGACCGCGGCGGTCACCGGTTTGGCGACGACGAGCCAGGCCCGTTGCGGGTTCCGGGGCACGAACTTGACGTCGCGGAAGACCTGCTGCGGGGGGAGCAGCACATGGGTGCGGCCCTCGATGAACAGGCGCTGGCGGCGGGCGTCCTGGGGTGGTTCGGACGGCTCCGGCCCCTCAGGTCGGACGGACCAGCCCGGATCGACGAGGGTTTCGCCGTCGCCGCGTTCCCTGCCGGCCCCGGCCTCGATGCTCTGCACGGCGGCGAGCCAGGGCGTGTCCTTCCCGGACAGGGGCTCTTCCCCGGTCGACGCGGACCCCCCGGGTTCGGCCCCCGGCTCCGGTCCGGCAGCCATGACCGCAGCTGGCTCCGGCTCCTTCTCCTCGGTCTCCGGCCACCGGTCCCCGGTGACCATGGCCCGCAGCAGCAGGGTGAGTCGGACCTCCTCACCCCAGACGACGGTGGAGAACCACAGGTAGGTCCGGGCCGTTTCGGTGGCGCCGTCGATGTACCGGTGAACGGTCTCGGTGGGGAGCAGGTTGGTGGGGCGCATCTCGGGTTGGGACGGGGCCGGGACGAGCCCGGGGATGCCCTTCGCCGCGGTCCCGTTGACGTAGAGGCGCCGCCCGCCGGTGCCGCCGGGAATGGCGGCCGGCAGGTCGCGCAGCAGCCGCTCGTAGAGGTCGTTCACGGAGAACGGCCGGATCCGGCCGGAGCCTGCGGCCCAGTCCGCACTCGGTTCCAGGTCGAAGGACATCGTCCAGGTGTCCAGTGGCGCCCCGTCACCGACGAACGGTGTGTGCGAGCCGAAGATGACGGTGTTGGCGATCCCGAGTTCTTCCAGCCGCTGCTCGGTCGTCGGCACGTCCGGGACGGCGGCGGTGATCTCCGGAGGGTCCTCGATCGGCGGGGCCTGATTGCGCAGGTCCGGTTGGTCCATGGCCATGATCGAGGACTGCCGGACGGCCTCGTAGTGCTGGAACACCTGGAACCAGGCGACGACCCAACCGGCGACGGCGATCCCGAGCGTGACGAAGATCGACCGGAGCGGGGACATCGCGCCGAGCGGCCAGGCGGCGATCGTGATGAACCCGCCGAGTGCGGTGAGGGCGAGGGTCCACCGCAGCTTCCGGTCCCGGGCCCGGCGCCGTTTCACGGCGAGTGAGGCGTGCCGGGTGAGGGCGACCAGGTCCACCCCCCAGGCCGGGCACGGGACCGGGGTCGCTGGTCATGGATCACCTCGATGGTCGCGTTCGGTGTCGGTGCCGGGCACTCCCGCCCCCTGCACGGAGCAATCGCTAACTCTGTGTTGTTACCGATTGGCTAACGGTCATGCACGGGGGGTGGTGGCGTCAACCCCGATGGTTCTGTCCGGTATCACATCACGCGATCCGGTCATCTGGGCAGCATTCCACCTCGACGCGCCCGGCGGGTCGTCCGGAGGTCCCCGATCCCGGGACGGCGGTCCGTCCCGCAGCGTCGCCGGATGGCCGTTCCGGGGTGACACTGCCGGTTCCGCGGTGTGCGGCTCCCCGACCGTGCAGCTGGAGCGGCACGGGTGGGCGGACCCGGAGGGCCAGCTGGACGCGGAAGGTCAGGTGGATCCGAAGGGTCAGGTCGACGCGGAAGGTCAGGTGGACGCGGAGTAGACGACCATGGACACCCCGATGTAGTGGACGACGAACGCGGCGACGGTGAGGGCGTGGAACACCTCGTGGAAGCCGAACCAGCGGGGGCTGGGGTTGGGCCGTTTGATCCCGTAGATGATCCCGCCGAGGGTGTAGAGCCCGCCGCCGACCGCGAGGAGGGTGAACGTGGCCACCCCGCCGTTGAAGAAGTCGGGCAGGTAGACCACGGCGACCCAGCCGAGGGCGACGTAGACGGGGACGTACAGCCAGCGGGGCGCGCCCACCCAGGCCACCTGGAAGACGACCCCGAGCAGGGCGCCACCCCAGACCAGCCAGCGCAGGGTGCGGGCCGGTCCGGAGGGCAGCAGGAGCACCGTGAACGGCGTGTAGGAGCCGGCGATGATGAGGAAGATATTCGCGTGGTCGAAGCGTTTCAGCAGGCCGCGTACCCGGGGAGACCAATTCCCCCGGTGGTAGAGCGCGCTCACGCCGAAAAGCAGGGCGGCGGTCACCGAGAAGATCGCCGCGGAGATCCGTGCCCGCCCCGGTGGCGCCAGACTGACCAGGACGATCCCGGCGGCCACACTGGCCGGGAAGGTGCCGGCGTGCAGCCAGCCTCTGAGCTCCGGTTTTACCGCGGTGAGGGCGGCGCCGGCGGCGTTGGCCCGGTCGCTCACCGCGGTGTTCGCCGCTCGTCCCGCCCGCCGGGCCGCGTCGACGACACGCGGGCTGGGGTGGGGGTCGGTCAGGGTGTCCTGGGCCGGGTCGCCCCCGGCCACCTCATCCGCCATGGGGACACCATACCTACGACACCGTAACTTACGGAAACGTAGAACCTCCGGTGTCCGTCACGTGGTGGATTCGTGGTGATGTCCGCCCGGTGGCCCGGAGCGCACCCGGCTGCCCGGGGACAGGGGTACCTTGGTGCGGGTCGGCGCTCCGGCGACGTTGCCGTGCGGGCGCCGCGATCCGGCGAGGCGGAGCCGGCGTCGGTTCCGAGCGGTTCGCCACCTGGCGGAAGGTCGCACGATGGGTTTGCGTGAGCTGCTGTACCGGATCTATGGCAGGCGTCTTGCCTCGCGATTGGCTCCGGAATCCGTTCCCCGGCACATCGGGGTACTCGTCGACGGGAACCGCCGCTGGGCGCGCGGGTCGGGGACGGACACCAGCGCCGGCCACCGGGCCGG
>JARRQM010000024.1:0-10888 GCA_037381765.1 Kineosporiaceae bacterium | reverse complement strand
CGAACGCGCCACCCTGCCCCGGTCCGGGGGTCGGACCGGGCTGTCGGGGCCGGACCGGAGGGGTCCCCGGTCCGGCCCCGGGCCGCGTCCGGCGGCGCCGGAACCGGACCGGGCCCCGGCGAGGGCGGGCGCCGGGGCCGCGGCGTGCTCGGTGAGAATCTCCGCGGGGAGGACGACGGTGGCGGTGATGCCGTGGCTGGCCGACGGCTCCAGGGTCACCCCGATCCCCCGCCGGGTGGCCAGTCGACCCACCACGTAGAGGCCGAGCAATTTGCTGTCGGCCCGTCCCTGGACGGCCCGCAGGATGCGATCGTTGGCCTCGTCGAGTTCCCGCCGGGTCATCCCGACCCCCTGGTCGAGGACCCGGATCCGGTAGCCCACGCGCAACCGCTGGCCGACGACGGTGACCTGGGTGTGCGGGGGTGAGAAGTGCGTCGCGTTCTCGATCAGCTCGGCGAGCAGGTGGACGACATCCGCGACGGCGGTCCCGGCGACCTGCCCGTCCTCGATGTGGTAGAGGTCGACCCGGGCGTAGTCCTCGATCTCGGACAGGGCTGCGCGGATGACGTCCTCGACGGGGACGGGGGCGGAGAAGGCGCGGGTCTGTTTCGCCCCGGCGAGGACGAGCATGCGCATGCTCTCGGCGTTGCGCCGGATCCGGGTGGCGGCGTGGTCGAGGCGGAACAGTTGGGCGAGGGCGTCGGGGTCCTGCTCGTTCCGTTCCAGTTCGCTGACCTGGGTGAGTAGCCGGCTGAGCAGGTTCTGGTTCCGGCGCCCGAGGTTGATCAGCATGTCCGCGGCCTCGCGCTCGGCCTGGTGCTGTTCCCGGGCCAGCCGGACGGCACTGTCCTGTACCTGGGTGAAGGCCTCGGCGAGCGGTTTGAGCTCATCGTGGGTTCGTACCCGGTAGCGCGGCAGGGCGGGTGGGGTGGCTTCCGGCGGCGCCGCCTTGATCTCGGCGATCACCGCGGGAAGGGTGTGTTCCGCGGTCCGCCGGACGGCCGTGGTGAGGCCGCGGACCGGGCCGACGATCCGCCGCACGACGACGGCCACGGCCAGGGCAAGTCCGCCGATCGCGAGGAGGCCTGCCACGATCGTGCCCCGCTGACGTTCCTGGGCCTGCTCCTTCACCTCGGCGACCCGAGCGGTGACGGTTCCGGAGATGTGCACGACGACGGCGTCGAGGATCGCCAGGGGTTCCTCATCTCGTCCGCCGACGAGCCGGTCGGCGGATCTCGCGTCCGTTCCGCCGCTCGCGACGAATCCGGCGAGGGCCCGTTCGTAGGCGGTGTGCAGGTCCTCGTGGTCGGCACGGAACCGGGCCAGGTCGTCATGGACCCGGGGGTCGGTGGCCCGGCCGATCAGGTCCTCGGTGAGGGTGCTCACCAGCTCGTCCTGGCGACGGAAGTTCGCCGTGTGGGTGGTCCGGGCGGTGGGGTCGACGCCGCGCAGCAGGATCATGTTCCACTCCTGCACCTGCCGCCGGAATTCGAGCTGGATCCGCCGGACGTCGCGGCTCTGCCGCACCTGTTCGGAGAAGATCTGGTCGTACTCCCGGGCGGTCTGCTGGGCCTGTCCGAGGAGCAGGGCGGAGGAGGCCATCAGGACGAGGACGAGCCCGGCGGAGAGCACCCCGAACTTGGCCGCGATGCTGCGGAACGGGGGAACCACGCCGCCGCGCGGGGCGGTGCGCCGGGCCGGTCGCGCCTCCGGCGGGTTCCTCGGCGGGGCCGGGAGCGCTGGGGCGGTCACGTCGGGGTCCCCGGAGCCGGGCGACCGAGGCGGCGGAGGGTGCTCTCGCCCCCACCGCGACAGGGGATGAAACAGTCACTGCTCACCGGGAAGGGCACGCGGAGTTGATGTCACACTTGACCGAAAGTGTCAAATCAACTCCGCTCAGTAATCAAACATCCGGCGTGTTGATCACTCTCGGTAGAGCGTCGACCGACGGTGCGTCTTGACTCCGGGGCGGTGGGCGGCCCGCTCCCGAACCGCTCGCGGCCCGCTCCCGGCGTCGAGAATGTCGTCGAGAACGGTGTCGAGGTCATCGGCGGGCAACGCCGGGTACCAGTACCACCCCTGACCCGTGGTACATCCCATGGTCCGCAACGCCTGCAGCTGTTCCCGGGTCTCGATGCCCTCGGCGACCACCTCAAGACCGAGGCCGAGACCGAGCGCGACCATACTCGCCGTGATCGCGGTGTGCGTCGGGTCGACGACCAAGCCACCGACGAAGGACTTGTCGATCTTCAATTCCGTCACGGGCAGCCGACGCAGGTAGTCGAACCCGGTGCGCCCGGTCCCGAAATCGTCGATGGCGAGGCGGACGCCGCGGGCGGTGAGGTCCCGCAGGTCATCCACAGCCGCATCGTCGATGATGAGCAGCTGGCTCTCGGTGATCTCCAGGCAGAGCCGTTCCCCGGGCAGGCCGCTGACGGCCAACGCGTCGTGCACCTGGTCGACGAGACCCTGCCCGCCGAGCTGCCGGCTGGAGACGTTCACCGACAGCCGCGGTGCCGCCGGGCCGTGCCGTTCCCACCAGCCTGCGGCCCGGGTGCAGGCGGTCCGCAGCACACTCTCACCGATCTCGGTGATCAGCCCGCGCTGTTCGGCGACGTCGACGAACGCCTCCGGGAGCAGCATCCCCCGTTCCGGATGCCGCCAACGCAGCAGGGCCTCCACCGAGGTCACCCGTTCCGCGGTGAGGTCGATCAGGGGCTGGTAGTACACCGCCAACTCCCCCTGGTGCAGGGCACGGCGCAGTTCCGTGTCGACGGTGAGCACCGGGAGCACCGCCTCCCGCGACGGTGTACCGGCGGCCTCGTACCGCCGCCCACCGCGACGTTTCGCCAGGTACATCGCGGCGTCCGCATCCCGCAGCAGGGTTTCCGGAGTGCTGTCCTCGTCGCCGAACACGATCCCGATACTGGCCGGGGCGGTGACCAGCTGGCCCCGGACGACGAACTCGGTGGTCAGGGCGCGCTGCATCCGCTCGGCGACGGACCCCACCGCCGCGAGGTCACCGAGCCCCTCGCAGACCACGACGAACTCATCCCCGCCGACCCGCGCGACGAGGTCGTCACCGCGCAGGGTGGCCGCAATCAACCCGGCGACCTTGACCAGGAACTCGTCACCGGCGAGGTGGCCGAGACTGTCATTGACCTCCTTGAACCCGTCGAGGTCGATGAAGAGCACCGCAACACCTTCCGCCCGGCTGCGCCGGCGGGTCAGGGCGGTCTGCAGGTGGGCGAGCAGCCGGGTCCGGTTCGGCAACCCGGTGAGGTCGTCATGCTGGGTACGGTGCACGAGCTGATCCTCGGCGCGCTTGCGGGCGGTGAGATCGTGGCCGACCGCGAGGACCCCGGTGATCGCCCCGCTCCGGTCGTGTTCGGGGACGAGGACGTATTCCAGGTACAGCCGCTCCCCCCGGGCGTTCACCCAGCTGAACTCCTCCCGCTGCGGACTTCCGGTGTCCAGGACCCGCCGCAGCTTGGCCAGGTACCCGGTGTGCGTCGCCGCCGGGACCTTCGGGATGCTGTCCACGGGGACCTGGATCACCTCCGCCGCGGTCAACCCGCTCGCCTGCTCCCACGCCGGATTGACGTAGGTGCGACACAGCTGCCGGTCGTAGCGCACGATGAGGTCGGGGATGTTCTCCACGAGGGTGCGCAGCTCCGCCTCACGGACCGCGAGCGCCTGCTCCGCCTGCTCCGCCGGCCCGTTCCCGGTCCGGTCCGAAGCGATCACGAGCAGGTAGGGCACCGCGCCGTCAAGGAACCGGGAGACCGCGAGGTCGACGGTACGCAGCTGCCCGTCGGGGGCCGGCAGGTGGATCTCGCGTCGCCGCGCGACGCCGTCCCCGAGGGTCTGCCCGGCGTCCTCCGGGAACCCCGGTCCGCCCCAGGACCCCGGATCCCGCAGCCCGGCCCGACAGGGACCGCCGGTCCCGCCGCCGAGCAGGTCCGCCATCGCCCGGTTCGCGAACACGCATTCCCCGGATTCCCCGGCAAGGACGACGGCCCCGGCCGGGCTGGCCCCGAACACCATCTCCGCGGCAGCGAGCAGCGGCGAGAGCCCGCTCACCGCGACCCCCGCCGCGGGTACCGCGCCCCGGCCCCGGGCATGCGGGAAGTCCGCCCGCCCGGACAGCTCCTCGCTCCGATCATGGTGCCCCTCACCATGGCATGCCGACCGACCCGCCGGTGCCCATCCCCGCTGATCCGCCCCAGGACACCGGCCCGACCCGAGACGAGCCGGGACCGAGGTCCCGACCAGGACGGGGGCGGGGCCGACGACACACCGAGGGTCCGGGTGGAGTCCCGACCCCGGGGGTCCCGCCGAGCGGCGCAGCGGAGCCGGCCCGGAGAAGGGCACCCGATGACCACGCTACCCGTGCGGAGCCTGCGGCACCCCGGCGCCACCGCGGAGGACTTCCGCCAGGAGCTCGTCGACAACCTCTACTACCAGCGCGGCACGACCATGGAGTCGGCGAGCCCGCTCGACGCCTACCAGAGCCTCGCCCTCACCGTCCGGGACCGGCTGGTGGACCGCCGGGCCCGGACCGCCGCGGCGCACTACGAGGCGAATCCGCGTTTCGTCTACTACCTGTCCGCGGAGTACCTGCTGGGCCGCCAGCTGGAGCAGAACGTCCTGTACACCGGAACCGAGGAACTGGCCCGGCGCGCGTTCACCGACCTCGGTTTCTCCTACGACCAGCTCAACGCCCTCGACATCGAGCCGGGGCTGGGCAACGGCGGGCTCGGCCGGCTCGCCGCCTGCCTGCTCGACTCGATGGCGACCCTCGACATCCCCGCCGTCGGCTACGGCATCCGCTACGACCTCGGCATCTTCAAGCAGGCCTTTGAGGACGGCTGGCAACGCGAACAACCGGACAACTGGTCCTTCTACGGCAACCCGTGGGAGTTCCCCGCCCCCGACGACACCGAAACGGTCGGGTTCTACGGGCGGACCGAACGGGTCGACGGGGATCCGACCGGGTTGCGCGGCCGGTGGCTGCCCGGGGAGACGGTGCTCGGCGAGCCCAGCCACATGCTCGTCCCCGGATTCGGCACCGAGACGGTGAACATCGTCCGGCTGTGGCGGGCCCGGGCCGCACGGCGCTCCTTCGACCTCGCCCGGTTCGGTGCCGGCCAGTACGCCGAGGCCGTGGCCGACGCCATCGATTCGGAGAACATCAGCAAGGTCCTCTACCCGGACGACTCCACGACGACGGGCCGGGAACTCCGGCTGAAGCAGCAGTACTTCATGGTCGCCTGTTCGCTGCGGGACATCATCCGCCGGTTCCGGTTCCGCAACACCGACTGGGACGCCTTCGCCGACAAGGTGGTCATCCAGCTCAACGACACCCACCCGGTGCTCGCCGTCACCGAGCTCATGCGGCTACTCGTCGACGAGCACGGCCTCGACTTCGGCGACGCCTGGTCGATCACCCGGCGCACGTTCGCCTACACCTGCCACACCCTGCTGCCCGAGGCCCTGGAGACCTGGCCGGTGTGGATGTTCTCCCGGCTGCTGCCCCGGCACATGGAACTCGTCTACGCGCTCAACCACCTCTTCCTCGAACAGATGCGCGCCGACGGGCAGGCCGACGACGCCACGCTGGCCCGGATGTCGCTGATCGAGGAGGGACCGGAGCCGCAGGTGCGCATGGCCAACCTCGCCGTGCTCGGCAGTTTCGCCGTCAACGGTGTCGCCGAACTGCACTCGAAACTGCTCGCCGAGACCACCTTGCACGACTTCGCCGCGCGGACCCCGGAAAAGTTCCGCAACGTGACGAACGGGGTCAGCCCGCGCCGGTTCATCCGGTTGGCCAACCCGCGGCTCTCCGCGCTGATCACCTCCCGGCTCGGGGACGAACGCTGGCTCGTCGACGCCGACCGGCTGCGCGGCCTGGAACCGCTCGCCGACGACGCCGCCTTCCGGGCCCGCTGGCGCAGCGTGAAACGGCAGAACAAGGTCGACCTGGCGACCCGGACCGCAGACCTGACCGGGGTGTTGATGGCTCCGGACGCCCTGTGCGACGTCATGATCAAACGGGTGCACGAGTACAAACGGCAGATCCTCAAACTGCTCCACGTCGTCACCCTCTACCAGCGGATACTCGCGGACCCCGATGCGGACATGATCCCCCGCGCGGTGATCTTCGCCGGAAAGGCGGCCCCCGGATACCGGGCGGCGAAGCTGACGATCAAACTCATCAACGCGGTCGCCCAGGTGGTGAACAACGACCCGGTGGTGGCCCGGCGGCTGGCGGTGGCGTTCCTCCCGGACTACAACGTGACCCTCGCCGAAACGATCGTTCCCGCGGCGGATCTGTCCGAGCAGATCTCGCTGGCCGGTAAGGAGGCCTCGGGCACCGGCAACATCAAGCTCGCCCTCAACGGGGCACTCACCATCGGCACCCTCGACGGGGCGAATATCGAGATCCGGGAGAACGTCGGAGCGGAGAACTTCTTCCTGTTCGGGATGACCGCACCGGAAGCGATGGCCCGGCGGGGCACCGGCTACCACCCGAGAGAGGTCGCCGAGGCCGACCCGGAACTGTCCGCGGCCATCGAGGCGATCGCCGCGGGCCGGTTCTCCGACGGGGACACCGAGATCTTCGCCCCCCTGGTCAGCTCCCTGCTGGATTGGGACGAGTACCTCACTCTCGCCGACTACCGGTCTTACCTCGACGCCCAGGAGGCCCTGGAACGGGTGTGGCTGGACCCGGAACGCTGGGCCCGGATGTCGATCCTCAACACGGCCCGGTGCGGGGCGTTCTCCTCCGACCGGACGGTGCACGACTACGCCCGGGACATCTGGCGGGTCGACGCGGTCCCGGTGCCCCGGACCCCGTAGCGCCCGCGGCCGCCCACCCCGCGGTGCCCCGGACCTGGCTCAGGTTCGGGGCACCGCGGCGGTTCCGGTGGCTGCCCGCGGCCCCCGGCGGGACGGATACCGGGATGGTGCTGCGGAACGCCCCCTGATGGGATGGGCCCCATGGACCGCAGCCCGCCCCCGCCCGTCCCGGGCACCAGGACCGCCTTGCCGCCCCGGGTCGCCGAGGCCGTCGTCTTCCTCGCCTCCGCGTCGGTTCTCGTCCTGGAGATCGTCGCGCTGCGGTTGGTCGCCCCCTACGTCGGGATCACCCTGCAGACCTCCAGTGCGGTGATCGGTTCCGCGCTCGGGGCCATCGCCACCGGTGCCTGGGCGGGCGGACGCAGCGCCGACCGTTGGGACCCCGGCGCCCTGCTCGCCCCCATCCTCGGTCTCGGTGGCGCCCTCACCGTGGCCACCCGGCCCGTGGTCCGCGGGATCGGGGAGGCCCTCGCCGGGGGGCCGAACGCGCCTGCGGCCCTGCTCCTCGCGATGGCCGCCGTGTTCCCGCCGGCAGCCCTGCTGTCCGCGGTCACCCCGCTGGTGGTGAAACTCCACCTGGCCGAACTGTCCCGGACCGGCACCGTCGTCGGGAGGCTGTCGGCGATCGCCACCCTCGGGGCGATCACCGCGACCTTCGCCACCGGGTTCGTCCTGCTCGTCGTGTTCGGCACCGGCACCCTCATCATCGGCACCGGCAGCCTGCTCATGGCTGCCGCCGCGGCCCTCGCCGCGGCCCGGGGGTTCGGCCGGCTCGGCCGCCGGACCGGTGCCGCCCTCACCGTCACCGCCCTGCTCCCGCTGCCGTTGCTGGCCCCGCTCACCCCGAACCCCTGCGCGGTGGAGACCGCCTACCACTGCGTCCGGGTTGAGACCGATCCGGACCGTGCGGGAGGACGGCTGCTGTGGCTGGACGACCTCGCGCACAGCTACGTCGATCTCGACGATCCGGGCCACCTGGAATTCTCCTATGCGGGGGCGATCGCCGCGGTGGTCGACGAGACCTTCCCCGGGAACCGCCCGATCACCTCGCTGTCCGTCGGCGGCGGCGGGCTCAGCCTGCCCCGGTACCTCGCGGCGGCACGTCCCGGTAGTGCGGCGACCGTCCTGGAGATCGACCCGGGGGTGGCCGCGGTGGCCCGGCAGCGTCTGGGCGCGGACACCATCCCGGCACTGCGCATCCGGGTCGGGGACGCCCGGGTCGCCCTCGGCCGGGAGGAACCGGCCGGGTACGACCTGGTGATCGGCGACGCCTTCGGCGGGCTCGCCGTGCCCTGGCACCTGACGACCCGGGAGGCCGTCGCGGAGGTCCGGCGGACCCTCGCTCCGGGCGGCCTGTACGTCGTCAACGTCATCGACTACCGGCCGCAGCGTTTCGCCCGGGCCGAGGTGGCGACCCTGCGCGCCCTCTTCCCCTACGTGGTCATCGCTGCCGAGGCGGAGACCCTCACCGGGGTCGGCGGGGGCAACCACCTCCTCATCGCTTCGATGACGCCGCTGCCGACGGCGCAGCTCCAGGCCGCGGTACGGGCCCGGGTGCCCGGTTGGGATCTGCTCGACCCGGCGGGAACCGCCGCCTTCACCGGGGCGACACCCGCGCTCACCGACGACCGGGCCCCGGTGGACCAGCTGATCAGCGGGTGAGAGCAGGGCAGGCCGGCCTTCGCCGCCCGTCCGTCCCGGTCAGTCCCGCTCGCCCGGCCCCGGTCCGTCCGCCCCGTCCGGAGCCGGCCGGTCCCGGTCGTCCGGCCCCGGTCCGTCCGGTCCGTCCGGTCCGTCCGGAGCCGGCCGGTCCCGGTCGTCCTGCTGCGGTAGCGGCGTGATCGGATGCCATCCCGCCGCCCCCGCCCCGGCCCCGGTCCTGGTCCGGGCACGGGCGCGGGCCCGGGCGCGGGCCGAATCGGGGAACAGGTCCTCGATCGCCGCGTTCAGGGCGGCGCCGATGAGCACCGAGATGGCGAGGAAGTACAACCAGATGAGGACGACGATCGGGGTGGCCAGGGGCCCGTAGATGGACGCCCCGCCCACGGACTGTCCGATGATCAGCCGCAGCCCGAAACTCGCGAGCACCCACAGCAGGAGGGCGAGGACGGCCCCGGGCAGGTCCCGCCGCCAGCGGCTGCGCACCGGGGTGGCGACGTGGTACAGCGTGGTCAACCCGACCAGGCTGAGCACGGTGACCACGGGCCAGTAGAACATCCCCAACCAGGACAGCGACCCGATCCCGTCGAAACGCTGGGAGAGGAACGCCGACAGCAGCCCGGGGCCGATGAGTACGAGCGGGATGACCACGATACCGAGCAGCAGCCCGGCCACGTACAGGGAGAACGACAGGGCCCGGGTCCGGACGATCCCGCGCAGCCCGCCGACCCCGTACATGATCGAGACGGTGTCGACGTAGACGTTGAGCACCCGGGAACCGGACCACAGGCTGAGCAGGAACCCGATCGAGACGATGTCGAACCGGCCGCCGCCGACCACCTCGTCGAAGGTCGGCAGGATCACCGAGCCCACGGCCCCGCTGGTGAGGAAGGTCCCGGCCAGTTCGGCGATACGGGCACGCAGGTCCCCGATGACGTCCCCGCCGATCCGGTCACCGACGAAACCGAGGCTGGCGACGAGCCCGAGGACCAGCGGTGGCAGGGACAACAGGGCGAAGAAACCGGCCTCGGCGGCGAGGCCGGTCACCCGGTAGCGCATACATACCCGGACCGTCCCGACGATCAGCCGGATCAACGTCCTGACGACCCCCACCTCGGGCCCTCCCTGGTCCGCCACCCCCGGTACCGTGCCGCGCACGCTGTCGACCTGAACCACCACGGGACCCCACGGTAGCCATCCGCGTGGTCGCCACCACATCGGCACGGTCCCCCGTCGCTCCGGATCCGGGTCCGGGGCCGGACCGCCCCGGTCGGCCCGGCCCGGCGTGCCCGCGCCGACCGGCCCCGGCCCACCACCGCGGGTGGGTACCGTGACGGGGTGCCCCCAGCCGACCCCACCTTCAACCTCGTTCCGCCCCCCACCGAACAGGACCTTTTCGGCTCCGACGCCGCCCTGGTTGAGGCGGTCCGCCGGTACGGCGCCCAGGAACATCTGGGGCGGCTGCGCGATCTGGGGCGGCTGGCCGGCAGCCCGCGGTCGGCCCGGTGGGCCGAAGCCGTCAACCGGAACCCCCCGCAGCTGCGCAGCCACGACCCGTACGGGGTGCGGATCGACGAGGTGGACTCCAGTCCGGGGTGCGCGCCGGACTCACCGCGGCCCCGTGGGATGGGGCCGCCCCGGAAGGAGCGCACACCGCCCGGGCCGCGGCCCTGATCGTGTGGTCACAGCTGGAGGCCGCCCACACCGCGGCGCTGACCACGAGCTACGCGGCGGTTCCGGCGCTGCGGGCGGATCCGGAACTGGAACACGTGTGGCTGCCCCGGCTGGCCTCCCGGGCCTACGAGTCGGCGCTGCGCCGTCCCGGGGACAAGCTCGGCTGCCTCACCGGGCTGTCCGTCACCGAACGGCAGGGCGGTTCGGATCTCCAGTCGATCACGACGATGGCGGCCGCGGAACGGGGCGGCCCCGTCGAGGGCACCGACACCTACCGGCTCACCGGGCACAAGTGGTTCATCAGCTCCCCGATGAGCGACGCCTTCCTCATCCTCGCCCAGGCCCCGGGCGGTCCGACCTGTTTCCTGCTGCCCCGGGTGCTGGAGGACGGCCGGCGCAACCCGTTCCGGATCACCCGGCTCAAGGACAAGGTGGGCAACCGATCGGTGGCCTCCGCCGAGGTCGAGTTCGACGGGTCCTGGGCGGTCCGGGTCGGTGCGGAGGGCCGGGGTCTGCGGGTGCTGCAGGGCACGATCTCGGCGAGCCGGATGGACAGTGCCTTCACCTCGATCGGGGTGATCCGGCACGCGGTCGTCCGGGCCACCCACCATGCCCGGAACCGGACCGCCTTCGGCTCCCCGCTGGTCGACAAGCCGCTCATGCAGAACGTCCTCGCCGACCTCGCCCTGGAGAG
>JARRQM010000023.1:0-9500 GCA_037381765.1 Kineosporiaceae bacterium | reverse complement strand
CCCCACCACGGTCACACCTGCGGGAGACCGGCCAGGGCCTCGGCGAACCGTTCCGGCGAGGTCTCCTCATCGGACATCCGCCCGCCCAGGTAGGCGTCGTAGGCGGCGAGGTCGAAGTGCCCGTGCCCGCTCAACGCGATGAGGATGGCGCGTTCCTCCCCGGCCGCGGTGGCTGCCCGGGCCTCCCGGATGGCCTCGGCGATCGCGTGCGAGGACTCCGGGGCTGCGACGATGCCCTCGCTGCGGGCGAACTGTACGGCCGCGTCGAAGCACTCGGTCTGCGGCAGGGCCGTCGCCTCCATCAGCCCCTCCTCGAACACGTGCGAGACCAGCGGGGACATCCCGTGGTAGCGCAGGCCGCCGGCGTGGATCGCGTCGGGAACGAACCCGTGCCCGAGGGTGTACATCTTCATCAGCGGGGTCATCCCGGCGGTGTCCCCGAAGTCGTAGGCGTACCGGCCTTGGGTGAGCGAGGGGCAGGAGGCCGGTTCGACACCGCGCAGTACCGGATCCATCGTCCCGGCGAGCTTCTCCCGCAGGAACGGGAAGGCGAGGCCGGCGAAGTTCGACCCGCCGCCGGTGCAACCGATCACCACATCCGGGGTGTCGCCGATCTTGGCGAACTGGCGCAGTGCCTCCTCACCGATCACCGTCTGGTGCAGCAGCACGTGGTTGAGCACGCTGCCCAGCGCGTACCGGATGTCCGGGTTCTGCGCGGCGACCTCGACGGCCTCGCTGATCGCGATGCCGAGGGAACCGGGGTGTTCCTCCTGTTCGGCGAGGATCGCCTTCCCCGAGGCGGTGAGCGGGGACGGGGAGCGGTGCACGGTGGCACCGAAGGTTTCGATCATCATCCGCCGGTACGGCTTCTGGTCGAAACTCGCCCCGACCTGCCAGACCTCACAGTCCAGGTCGAACAGGGAGCAGGCGAAGGCCAGGGCGGTACCCCACTGCCCGGCGCCGGTCTCCGTGGTGAGTTTCCGGACCCCGGCCTGGGCGTTGAAGTACGCCTGCGGCACCGCCGTGTTCGGCTTGTGCGACCCGGCCGGGGAGACGCCCTCGTACTTGTAGTAGATCCGCGAGGTGGTGCCGATCGCCTTCTCCAGGCGGTGCGCCCGGTACAGCGGGGAGGGCCGCCACAGCTTGTAGACGTCGAGGACCTCCGCCGGGATGTCGATGTACCGCTCCGTGGTGACTTCCTGCTCGATGAGCGCGGGCGGGAACAGCGGGGCGAGATCCTCGGGGCCGACGGGCTGCTTCGTCGCCGGGTGCAGCGGCGGGGGCGGCGGGGTCGGCAGGTCGGGGATGATGTTGTACCACTGGGTCGGCATTTCCGACTCGTCGAGCAACACCTTGTGCTGGGCCACCTCGGACAACAGACTCTCCTTCACCGACGCGGGATGCGGGCGGTCAGCCACGTGCCGCCCGGGGGCCAAGCGTGGCATCCCGGTCCGGGACACGTCAGCTAGGGGCACCGGATCCGGCCCGCCCGGCTCAGGGCCGGGGCCAGGTGTGTACCGGTTCGTTCGCATGCATCCCTTCCGCGTACCGGGCGAGCATGCCGGCCAGCGCCGCGGGCCGGTCCGCACCGCGACGTTCCAGGTCCTCGACGACGGCGATCTGCCAGCTCGCCGGATCCCGGGCGAGCTTGGCCCGGGACTCGATCACCGCGAGCAGCCGGTCGGCCACCGCCGCGTGGACGCCCCAGCGGTTCAGCCCTTCGGCGGCGAGCGGGAGCAGCCGGCGGAGCACGAGCTCGTCCACCGTCACCTCGCCGAGTCCCGGCCAGTAGATCCGGGCGTCCATCCCGTACCGGGCGCAGCTGCGGAGGTTCTCCTCGGCCGCGGGGAAGGTCATCCGTGACCACACCGGGCGCTCGTCGTCGACGAAGGCCCGCAGGGTGCCGTAGTAGAAGGCGGCGTTGGCGAGAGTGTCCAGCACCGTCGGGCCCGCGGGCAGTACCCGGTTCTCCACCCGCAGGTGCGCCTGGCCGTCGGCGAGGTCGTACACCGGGCGGTTCCAGCGCCACACGGTGCCGTTGTGCAGCCGGAGTTCCTGCAGCCGGGGGACCCGGCCGGCAGCGAGTTCGGCCACCGGGTCCTCGTCGGTGAGTTGCGGGAGCAGCGCCGGGAAGTAGCGGACGTTCTCCTCGAACAGGTCGAACACCGAGGTGATCCAGCGCTCGCCGAACCACACCCGGGGACGTACCCCCTGATTGCGCAGTTCCGGCGGACGGGTGTCGGTGGACTGGGCGAACAGTTCGATCCGGGTTTCCCGCCACAGCTGGCGGCCGAACAGGTAGGGCGAGTTCGCGGCGAGCGCGACCTGGGGTCCGGCGAGGACCTGGGCGGCGTTCCAGGCCGGCGCGAAATCCTGCGGGGCGACCTGCAGGTGCAGTTGCACGCTGGTGCAGGCGGCTTCCGGGGCGAGACTGCTGACGTCGGCGCGCAGCCGTTCCGGCCCGGAGATGTCCAGGGCGATGTCCTCGCCGCGGGCGGACAGCACCGAGTCGTTGAGTTCGGCGTACCGCCGGGACGGGCTCATCCAGCCAGATCCCTCGACGTGGGACAGTCGCAGCGTCGGCAGGATCCCGATCATCACGGTGCGCGCGCCGCGGCGGTTGGCCCGTTCCTCGGCGACGTTGAGCGCGGCCCGCAGATCGGTTTCCAGAACGGCCAGTCCGTCCCCGGTGATGTCCCGGGGGGCGACGTTGAACTCGATGTTGAAGGTGCCGAGTTCGGTCTGGAATGCCGGGTCGGTGATCTCCTGGAGGATCTCGGCGTTGCCGAAGTACGGCTGCTGGTCGGCGTCGACAAGGTCGAGTTCGATTTCCAGCCCGGCCAGTGAGCGGCGCCCGGCGAAGGCGTCGTCGTGCAGCATCCGGGCGAAGACGTCGAGGCACAGCTGAACCTTCTCCCGGTACCGCTGCCGGTGTTCCCGGGTGTGCGCCAGGTTCAGGACCTCATCGCCCACGTATCGAGGGAAGCACACAGCGTGTCCCCCCGACCAGAGCCGGAAGGCGGTGACTACGTACGGTCACGCCCCGGCCGGCTGACCGGGGTGCCTCGGGCGCCGGCTGACCGGGGTGCACCGGGTCAGCCCGGTGCACCCCGCGAGCGCGCCGGGTCAGTCCTCGAAGGTTTCCGGGGGCGGGCAGGAGCACATCAGGTTGCGGTCGCCGTGTGCCCCGTCGATCCGGCGGACCGGGGGCCAGTACTTCCCTCGGGCGCTGACCCCGGGCGGGTAGACCGCCTCGGCCCGGGTGTAGGGGTGGTCCCAGTCCCCGGTCAGGCAGGCTGCCGTGTGTGGGGCGTTGACCAGCGGGTTGTCCGTACCGGGCCACTGCCCGGAGGCGACCCGGTCGGCTTCGGCCCGGATCGCGATCATCGCGTCGCAGAACCGGTCCAGCTCGTCGAGGTCCTCGCTTTCCGTCGGCTCCACCATGAGCGTCCCGGCCACCGGGAAGGACATCGTCGGCGCGTGGAACCCGTAGTCGACGAGCCGCTTGGCGACGTCGTCGACGGTGATCCCGGTCGCCTTGGTGAGCGGTCGCAGGTCGAGGATGCACTCGTGGGCGACCCGCCCGTGCCGGCCGGTGTAGAGCACCGGGTAGTGCGCGCGCAGCCGGGCCGCCAGGTAGTTCGCCGAGAGGACGGCGACCTCGCTGGCCCGGCGCAACCCCTCCGGGCCGAGCAGGCGCAGGTAGGCCCAGGAGATCGGCAGGATCCCGGCGGATCCGTACGGGGCCGCCGCCACCGGGCCGACCCCGGTCGCCGGGCCGGCGTCGGCGTCCAGCGGATGGTTCGGCAGGAACGGGGCGAGGTGTGCGCGCACCCCGACCGGCCCGATGCCGGGGCCGCCGCCACCGTGCGGGACGGCGAACGTCTTGTGCAGGTTGAGGTGGCTCACGTCGGCCCCGAACCGGCCGGGACGGGCCAGGCCGACGAGGGCGTTGAGATTCGCCCCGTCGACGTAGACCTGCCCGCCGGCGTCGTGCACGACGGCGCACAGCTGGGCGATCTCCTCCTCGAAGACCCCGTGCGTGGACGGGTAGGTGATCATCACCGCGGCGAGCCGGTCGCGGTGCTCATCCACCTTGGCCCGCAGATCGTCGAGGTCGACGTCGCCGGAGCCGTCGCAGGCGACGACGACCACCCGCAGCCCGGCCATCGCCGCACTCGCCGCATTCGTGCCGTGCGCGCTCGACGGGATGAGGCAGATCACCCGGCCGGTGTCGCCGCGGGAGTCGTGGTAGGCGCGGATGGCCAGCAGCCCGGCCAGTTCCCCCTGGGAGCCGGCGTTCGGCTGCAGGCTCACCGCGTCGTAGCCGGTGATCTCGCACAGCCACCGTTGCAGGTCACCGATCAGCGCCCGGGTGCCCGCGGCGTGCTCCGGCGGGGCGAACGGGTGCAGCCCGGAGAACTGCGGCCAGGTGATCGCCTGCATCGCTGTCGTCGGGTTCAGTTTCATCGTGCACGAGCCGAGCGGGATCATCCCCCGGTCCAGGGCGAAGTCGAGGTCGGCGAGTCCGCGCAGGTAGCGCAGCATCGCGGTCTCGCTGTGGTGGCTGCGGAACACCGGGTGGGTGAGGTAGTCGCTGGTCCGGCGCAGTGCCGCAGGTAGCGCCCCCACCTCGGTGCCGGGGTCCCCGGGGTCCCCGGCAACGGGGACCGGGCCCGGGTGTGGAGTGTCTGCGGCCGGGGACGGGGGACGGACCCCGAAGGCCTCGCACACCGTGGTGATGTGCCCGGCCGTGGTCGTCTCGTCGCAGGTGATGCCGACCCGGTCGGCGTCGACGTGGCGCAGCAGGATCCCGGCGTCCCGGGCCGCGGCGACGACCTCGGCGGCCCGTCCGGGCACCCGGGCGAGCACGGTGTCGAAGAAGGACCCGTGCACCACCTCGACACCGCCGTCGCGCAGGGCTGCGGCGAGGTCGGCGGCGTGTCCGGCGGTCCGGGCCGCGATCGCGCGCAGCCCGACCGGGCCGTGGTAGACGGCGTACATCGAGGCCATCACCGCGAGCAGGACCTGGGCGGTGCAGATGTTGCTGGTCGCCTTCTCCCGGCGGATGTGCTGTTCCCGGGTCTGCAGGGCGAGCCGGTAGGCCGCCGCCCCGTCGGCGTCCCGGGAGACCCCGACCAGCCGTCCTGGGACGTTTCGTTCAAGTCCGCTCCGTGCGGCGAGGTACCCGGCGTGCGGGCCGCCGTAGCCCAGCGGCACCCCGAACCGTTGGGTGGTGCCGACGACGACGTCGGCGCCGAGTTCCCCGGGTGGGGTGAGCAGGGTGAGGGCGAGTAGGTCCGCGGAGACGGCGACGAGGGCGCCGGTGCGGTGCGCGGCGTCGATGGCCGGGCCGAGATCGTGGACGGCGCCGTCGGCGTCGGGATAGCCGAGCAGCACCCCGAAAACCGGGCGGCCCCCGGATGCCTCGGCGAGCGCCGCCTCCGGGTCGGCGGCGCGGGCGAGGTCGGCGGGAACGACGGGCAGGCCGAGGGGACGGGCCCGGGTGCCGATCACCGCGCGGGACTGCGGCAGCACCCCGGAGTCGACGACGAACACGGCGTCGGCGGCGGCCCGGGAGGCGCGCCGGAGCAGCGCCATCGCCTCGGCCGCGGCGGTCGCCTCGTCGAGCAGGGAGGCGTTGGCCACCGGCAGGCCGGTGAGGTCGGCGACCATGGTCTGGAAGTTGAGCAGGGCCTCCAGCCGCCCTTGGGAGATCTCCGGCTGGTACGGGGTGTACGCGGTGTACCAGGCAGGGTTCTCCAGGACGTTGCGGAGGATCACTGAGGGGGTCTCGGTGCCGTGGTAGCCGAGGCCGATCATCGGCACGGCCACCGTGTTGCGGCCGGCGAGTTCGGCGAGTTCGGCGAGGACGGCCGGCTCCCCGGCCGGGTCGGGCAGGTCGAGGGGTTCGGTGTCGCGGATCGTCGCCGGAAGTGCCGTGGCGATCAGGGCGGGCAGGTCCGGTGCGCCCACCACGTCGAGCATCCGGGTCTGCTCCGTCGGTCCGGGACCGAGGTGCCGGGTGAGGAATCCCGCATCCCCGGCGACAGGTCCGCCGCCGGGGCCGGCGCGGTCCCCGGAGGCGGGTCCGGTGCCCGGGGTGAGTGAGGTCTGCGTCATGGAGGTTCCCTGGGGTCAGGTCGATGCAGCGGATTGCTGCCCGTCGGCCTCCCCCTCTGTCGGCCGGCCCGGCCTTCAGAGTTGCCTCGCCTGTGCGGTCCTAGGTGCCTGAGAGGTTCCGGGGAGAGTTGCCCCTTCGGCGCCCCCGCGACCAGGGGACTCTCCCGCGCAGGGTCCATGGCCCAGCCGACGCTACCAGCCCGGGTCCGGCGACCGGCCATCGCTCCGTGGCTGGTCCCGGGGCACACCCGGACCGGGCAGGCAACACGACGCGCCGTCAGGTCCCGGACGGCCCCCTCACGGGCCGTGCAGGGTAGCGTCACCCCTGTGATGGTGGTGAGCGTGTGCAGTCTGAAGGGTGGCGTCGGCAAGACCTCGGTGGTCCTCGGCCTCGCCTCCGCGGCCTTCCACCGTGGCGTCCCGACCCTCGTCGTCGACCTCGACCCGCAGGCCGACGCGACGATGGGGTTGGACGCCCCCGACACTCCGGCAGCAACCGTCGCCGACCTGCTCGCCGCGCGGGGACGGCGTGGCATCGGCGCGGTCACCACCCCCAGCGGGTGGGGTGACGGTGAGCTCGGCCAGCTCGACGTCATTGCCGGGTCGGCCGAGGCTGCCGCCCTCGACTCCCCCCGGCCCACGGAGAAGGCCCTGCTCAAGCTCGGTCAGGCACTCCAGCAGCAGACCACGGACTACCGGTTGGTCCTCATCGACTGCCCGCCGTCCTTCGGTGGGCTCACCCGCACCGGTCTCGTGGCCAGCCGGCGTGCCGTCGTGGTGAGCGAACCCGCGCTGTTCTCGGTGACCGCCGCCGCCCGGGCGGTGCGGGCCATCCACGAACTGCGCGGCACCGTCGCCCCCGCCCTGCAACCACTCGGCGTGCTGGTCAACCGGTTCCGGGAGCGTTCCCCGGAGCACCGGTACCGGGTGGCGGAGCTGTCCTCGATGTTCGGCCCGCTGGTCCTGGCCCCGACCGTGGCCGAGCGCAGCGCCCTGCAGCAGGCCCAGGGTGCGAGCCAGCCCGTGCACCGTTGGCCGGGGCAGGCCGCCGCCGAACTGTCCGAGGCGTTCGACACCCACCTCGCCCGGATCCTCCGGGCGGGCGGACGTGGCACCGGGCGGAAGTCCCGCAGCTGATCCGGGACAGCGCTGGATCCCGCGACGGCCCCGGCAACGGGCGTCGTTGCGGCCCGTTACCCCCGGGTAGGTGTCCGGCACGCTCGTAGGACCCGCCGGAGCGCAGCGCTAGCGGGCGAGGAGAACCCCCCGACGCCGGGCAGTGCGGAACGCCGGGTTGTCGGCAGGCCCTCAGGTTCGGGCGGTCAGGTTCGGGCGGCGGTCACGGGATGCCGGGTCAGCCGGTGGCGCGGGCCCGGCGCCGGTTGGCGAGTTCGTCCTCGGGGTGGTCGGCGGGTTCCTCACCGGCCCGCTCCCCCGGCAGCTCGACGAGACTGCCCTCGACCTCACGCCAGACCCGCCCCACGGCGATACCGAAAACCCCCTGGCCGCCCTGGACGAGATCGATGACCTCGTCGGCGGAGGTGCACTCGTACACGCTGGCGCCGTCGCTCATCAGGGTGATCTGGGCGAGTTCGTCGACCCCGCGGTCGCGTAGGTGTTGGACGGCGACCCGGATCTGTTGCAGGGACACCCCGGTGTCGAGCAGCCGTTTGACGACTTTGAGCACGAGGACGTCGCGGAAGCTGTACAGGCGTTGGGTCCCGGAACCGGTAGCCGCGCGCACGCCGGGTTCGACCAGCCCGGTGCGGGCCCAGTAGTCCAGCTGCCGGTAGGTGATCCCGGCGGCCCGGCAGGCGGTCGGCCCGCGGTAGCCGATCTCCTCGTCGAGGACCGGAAGGTCATCGGTGAACAGCAGGCCCTGTGCACGCTCCGGAACCGGGGCGTGTTGCGTGGCGTGGCTCGAGGCGTCACCTGTAGCGCTCAACGCCGACCTCCTGTCACATCGCCCCGGGGAAAAGGACCGACCCCCGTCCCGGAGGCATTCCGGGCGGAGAACATCGGTGGAACTACAACAGGGGCGTTCCCAAGAAACGGTAGGCGTGTGCTGTCACAGCGTCAACGACGACCCCCCGTTCCGCCCCGGCGTGTCTTATCCGCCACGCCACGGTGTCACCGACCGGCTGTGACCGGCGTGCCCCGCCCGGCCCGGCCCCGCTCACCCTCGGTAGGTCCGGGCACGCGGTCCCCGGCCGGGCATCAACTGCCCGAGGCGGTGCCCCCCTCACCGAAATCCTCCGGGGAGATGGTGTCCAGAAACTCCCGGAATTTCTCCACCTCGTCCTCGTCCTCATCGGGGACGGCGACCCCGCCGGCTTCGAGGACCTCCTCGGCCCCGACGATCCGGGCCCCGGTCCGCAACGCCAGGGCGATCGCGTCCGAGGAACGCGCCCCCACGGTCAGCCCCCCGTCGAAAACCAGCTCGGCATGGAACACGTTGTCCCGGATGGCGGTGATCCGGACCTCTTCCAGCTGCCGCCCGAGCGCCTCGATCACATCCCGCAGCAGGTCGTGGGTCAGTGGCCGGGGCGGGACGACCCCCTGCTGGGCGAAGGCGATGGCGCTGGCCTCAGCGGTTCCGACCCAGATCGGCAAGTAGCGGTCCCCGCCCCGTTCCCGCAGCAGGACCATGGGGTTGTTGGCCGGCATCTCGACCCGGACTCCGACGACGTCGAGCTCGCGCACACCGTCACGGTACCCCGCCGCCCGGGTACGTGCCCGACTGATCCGCGGGCCCGACCCCGGTACCCCCCGAACTGACCCTGATGCGCCCTCCCGGTCCGACCCCGGCCCGGGTCACGTCCGGCCGCCTAGGGCCGTCCGGCCCTACCGGTCGTCACCGGCGAGCGCCCCGCGGACCAGGCAGGCGTGCAGGTCCAGACACAGACCGGCGACCTCGGCGGCGATCTCGTTGGCGCGGGCCGCGGCCTCGGGATCGTGTTGCCGCCGGATCGGCGCGGCGACCTGCTCGGCGAGCCCCACCTCGCGTTCGGCAGCGACCCGGAAGGCACGCAGGTGCCGGGGTTCGATGCCGAACCCGGCGAGCCGAACCGCCGTCCGGGCCACGGTGACCGCCTCGACGTCGAACTCCCCCGTTCCCGGCCGCGGCGTCACCAACCCGAAGGACTCCAGTGAGGTGAGCAGTTCGGCGTCCGCACCACTCGCCTCAAGGACCTCCTCCCGGGTCAGCCGGACTTCCCGCCCGGGATACGGCCCCCCGCCGGGGGCCGCCCCGACGTCCCGGACCAGCCGCGGGAAGTACGGGGGCCGTCCGGGCTGCGGGAGCGGGGCCTCCCCCCGGTCGAAGGCGTCCAGGTGGTCCCGGATCACCCGCAGCGGGAGGTAGTGGTCGCGCTGCG
>JARRQM010000022.1:0-9565 GCA_037381765.1 Kineosporiaceae bacterium | reverse complement strand
CAAGTCCCAGAAGTGCTCTTTCGGTCAATCCCACAACCCGCAAAATCAGCATCAGAATAACCGATAAGATCCAGCGAAGAAGAAGCAGAATACCAAATCCCAAACTCAAGAGATCTCGGCCACGTCGGGGCCGGGCCCGGGGCAGGAGCGCAGTTCGGTCAGGACGGCGTCGAGGTGCTCCCGATGGTCGACGGCGAGCAGCAGGTCGGCGAGCCAGCTCGACGGGCGGGCCCCCCACAACCGGAGCAGCCGCACCCCCTGCCCCTCGACCCGGCCGAACCGGACCATGGCGACGATCAGCGCGGCCGCCGCGGTATCCGTTTCCCCGGCCCGCTCCGCGGCGGTGACCTGGAGCATCGTCACCCCTTCCAGGCTGCGTACCCGCCCGATCGGGTCGATCAGCTCGTCGATGCCGAGGAGCAGCACCAGCGCCTCCTGCGGCCGGTTCAACCCGACCAGGGCCTGGGCCCGCACCCAGTCGCAGAACCGGGGGTCGCTACCCACCTCCTGGAGTTCATCGGCGAGGACGAACGCGGCCTCCTGCGGGCCGTTGGTCGCCAACAGTTCCGCCAGCGCCGCCGTCCCCTCCAGGTACTGCGGGCCGGAGCTGAACATCTCCCGCAGGGTTTCCAGGGCGTCGACGGCCCGTTGCAATTCCCCGGCGGCCAGGTGGCTGCGGCCGAGGTTGAGCAGGACCCGGGGAAGCAGGTCGGGGTCCACCTCACCGCTCGCGACCACGCTGTCCAGCTGGGCCTGGGCGATCTCCTGGTTCCGGCGGATCTTCGCGGCGACGGTGTCGGCGTCGGCGTAGCCGAGGTGGTCCAGCCGGAGCACCTCACGGGGGCAGAGGTCCTTACTGACCGTACCCCGGTCCCGCCGCACCGGATGTTCGTGCAGCCGGGCCGTCCACCGCACCCGGTTGCGGTGCAGCAGCCGGGGCGCCGGATGCTCGTGGGTTTCCCCGCCACCCCCGGGACCGACGTTGCGGATCCGTACGGCGAGCAGGTCGACCCGGTCGGCCCGGGCGAGCAGCGCGCGCAACGCCCCCGGGTCGCCGACGACCCGCTCATCGGCGTCGATGGACAGCACCCAGGCCGCCGACGTCATCTCCAGGGCGGCGTTGCGGGCCCGGGCGAAGTCGCCGTCCCAGTACCCGCGCTGCACCCGTGCCCCGGCCCGTTCGGCGATCTGCACGGTCGCATCGGTCGACCCCGTGTCGTAGACGACGATCTCGTCGACGGCGCCGTCGAGGGAGGCCAGGCAGCCGGGCAGGTTGTCCTCCTCGTCCTTGACGATGAGGGCCGCGGCGAGGGTTGGTCTACGCATATGCCTGCTATCGGCACCGGCCCCCCGGGAATCAACCCGGTGCCCGGCCCGGCTGCGGATCCGGCCCCGGGAACGACGACGGGCGCGGCTATCCGGCCCCGGGAACAGCGGCGGGCGCGGCTATCCGGCGGCGAGCGCCGAGGCCAGCTGCGGGCCGGGGACGGGGGCTGCGGCGAGTTCGTCGATCAGTGCCCGGCGCCTGTCCGCCGGGTAGTCGCGCACCGCGGCGAGCAGGTCCGCGGCCGGCCGGTCCGCCTGCAGCTGGGTGAGCAGTTCGCCCCGGCCACGCACCCGGCCGTAGCCGAGCATCGCCTCCAGCAGGCATTCCCGGGCCTCCGCCCGCGCCCCGACGAGCTGGGCGGCGAGCGCCCGCACCTCCAGGACCTGGCCGAGGTCGCGTTCCCGGCCGGTCGCGTCGACCACCGCGTCGACGGTGCGCAGCAGATCGAGGGCGGCAGCGGCCTGGCCCAGCTGGGCCAGAGCCTGGGCGCGCAACCAGTCGCAGTACCGGGGGTCGACGCCGGCGGACCGCAACTGCTCGGCGAGCACCAGGACGACCTCATCCTGCCCGTCGGCGAGGAGCAGGCCGGCGAGTGCGTCGGTGCCCTGGGCCGCGGCCGGGGAGTCCGGGGCCAGTTCGCGCAGGGTTTCGAAAGCCTCGACGGCCTCCTGCCGCTGCCCGCAACCGACCAGACTGCGCCCGAGGTCGAGGAGCACCTGGGCGACCCGGCGGTCGTCCCGGGGCCGGGCGGCCAGCAGCTGCCGCAGCTCGGCGCGCCCCAGGTCGGCGTTCCGGGCGGACTTGCGTTCCCGCAGGGCCGGGTCGGTGTAGCCGAGGTGGTCCAGTTCGGCGGTCCCGCCGGGGCAGGACCCCAGGCGCAGCGGGCCGCCGTCGGTGCGCTGCGGACGCTCGTGCACCCGACCCACCCAGTGCACCCGTTCCCGGTGCAGCAGCCGGGGGGCCGGGGAGATATAGGACCCGCCGAGGGCGGGCGGCGCCTCGTTCCGGACCCGTACGGTGATCACGTCCGTCGCCGTGGCCCGGTCCAGCAGGGCACGCAGGGCCGGCGCGTCGGCCCGCAACCGCTCGTCCGCGTCCAGGGAGAGCACCCAGCGGGCGCCGGTGCGGGCGAGGGCCTCATTGCGGGCCCCGGCGAAGTCGTCGGCCCAGGGACCGGAAGTGACCCGGGCCCCCGCCTCCCGGGCGATCCGCACCGTCGCGTCAACGGATCCGGTGTCGAACACGACGACCTCGTCGACAACTCCGGCAAGTGATTCCAGGCAGCCGGGAAGCTGCTCCTGCTCGTCGCGGACGATCAACGCGGCGGCCAGTGTCGGACCCGTCATATCCCAGGTGTCGGCACCCCCCGGCACCGGCTGAACGGCGATCCGGGGGCCGGACGGGGCCGCCACCCCCGCCGGAACCACCCGGTCGGCCGCACCCGCGGCGCCGGCCGCGCACCCCGGGTGACCGGGGCCGGGCCCCCTCACCCGGGCGGCCCGGGCCGGGCATCCCGACCGGACCGTTCCCGGGCACCCCGCGTGCACCGTCCCGGCTGCCGGCTGCGCCGTCCGTGGGACGCCCCGGGGCCGGGACGGGCCCCTCCTCAAGGGATTCGGCGGTCCCACCGAAGTCTGCAGGGAGCACGGACCGCTCGGAAGCGCCACGGATCGGCGTTCAGGCACCTGGTTCGCCGAGGCCCCGGCACCTTCGGTCGCGGAAACCAGGCCGGCTGCACCGCGACGCGGTGCCGAGGTGGTGGTCCGGCATGCTCCAGGACATCTCCATCGACGCCCTCCAGGCAGCGATGCACGGGCTGTCCGCCCGGGAGAAGGCGATCAGCAACAACATCGCCAACGTCAACACCCCGTACTTCACCGCCCGCGAGGTGTCCTTCGAGGACCAGCTGAGCCGCGCCCTGGAAGCCGGGGAGGACCCGTCCACCGCCGGGATCTCCGCCCGGTACACCACCGACGCCGCCGGGCTGAACGGGAACAACGTCGACATCAACGCCCAGACGCTGCTCGGGATCGAGACGAAGATGAAGATGGAGCTGGCGTTACGGGCCACCGGCGACCGGTTCACCCTGATGCGCAGCGCCGTGCGGGGTGGCTGACCATGTTCAACGCCCTCGGGATCAGCGGATCGGCCATGCACGTCCACCAGACCTGGCTGGACGCCCTCTCGGACAACATCGCCAACGTCAACACGGTGCGGGCCAGCGACCAGCCGGCCTTCCAGGCCCGGTACGTCACCGCCGTGGCGGTGGAGAACGGGTCGACGGGGGCGGGCGTCGCGGTCGCCGGGATCGACCTCGGGGACGCCACCGGGCGGCTGGTCAGCGACCCGAACCACCCGCTCGCCGACGCCGACGGGCTGGTCCGGTTGCCGGACATCGACCTCGGCGAACAGATGACCGCGCTGATCATGGCGCAGCGCGGGTACCAGGCGAATATCGCGAACCTCGAACGGGTGCGGTCCACCTACCAGGCCGCCATCCAGATGGGCCGCACGTCATGACCGTACCCAGCGTCGGGGGCGTGGGCGGCCTGGACCAGCTCGCGCAGCTGTACCGCCAGCAGGTGCTCACCGGCACGGCCGGGACGGGCACCGACGTCGCCGCCTCCGCCGCGGTGGCCGCGGCCACCGGCACGGACCCGGCCGCCGCCGCCCGCGGCACCGACTTCGCCTCGGCCATCGGGGACGGCCTGCGCGGCCTGGAGAACCTCGACGCGACCGCCCGCACCCAGGCGGTCCGCGCGGCCACCGGTGACCTCGACGAGGTCCAGGACTACGTGATCGCCGCGAACAAGGTCCAGTTCGCCACCGAACTCACCACCACGGTCCGGAACAAGGCGCTGGAGTCGTTCAACGAGATCATGCGGATGCCGCTGTGAACGGCCGGATGACGCAGGGCGTCGACCGGGCCCGCGGCCTGGTCAAGGGCTTCACGCCCGGGCAGCGCGGGGTCGTCGCCGTCGCCGTGCTCGCCCTCATCCTCGGCACCGTCGCACTGACCCGCTGGGCCGCCCAACCCACCTGGACCCCCCTGTTCAGCGACCTCGCCGGAAGCGACGCGAGTGCCGTCGTCGAGCAGCTACGCGCGGACAGCGTCGAGTACAAGCTCGCCGACGGCGGCAGCACGGTGCTCGTCCCGCAATCCCAGGTGTACGACCTCCGGGTGCAACTCGCCGGGAAAGGCCTGCCGGCGAACGACGGCAACAGCTACTCGATCCTCGACGATCAGGGCCTCACCGCCACCGACTTCCAGCAGAACATCGCCTACCGGCGGGCCCTGGAAGCCGAACTGAACAAGACCCTGCAGGCGATCACCGGGGTGCGCACCGCGATCGTGCACCTGGCGATCCCGCAGAAGGACGTGTTCAGCACCGAACAGGACAAGCCGACCGCCTCGGTGCTGCTCGCCCTGCAACCGGGCGGCACCCTGACCGGGGATGAGGTGCGCGCGGTCACCCACCTGGTCGCCGGCGCGGTCGAAGGCCTCAGCCCCGCCGACGTCACCGTCTCCGACTCCACCGGCGCCCTGCTGTCCTCCCGGGATTCCGGCGCCGCCGGGGCCGCCTCCACCGCCGGACAGACCGACGCGCAGACCGCCCAGTACGAGAACCGGCTGAGCGAGGGCGTGCAGGCGATGCTCGACAAGGTGGTCGGCCCCGGGCACGCCGTCGTCCGGGTCAACGCCCAACTCAACTACGACACGCGGGCGACGACCAGTCAGCGGTACGTCAGCGAGAGCGGCGTCGCCCCGCTCGCCGAGTCGACCGTGCACGAAACCTACGACGGTGGCGCCGACGGTTCCGGGGGCAACCTCGGCGGCACCTACCCGACCCTCACCCCCGGGGCGGGCGGCGCCGGGGGCGGCACCTACGACCGCACCCAGCGCACCGCCGACAACGCCGTGGGCAGCGTCGTGGAAAGCGCCGAGGCCGCGCCCGGCAGCGTCGAACGACTCACCGTCGCCGTCGTCCTGGACTCCGAGGCCGCCACCGACGTCGACACCACCGCGATCTCCTCGATGGTGAGCAACGCCATCGGGATCGACAGCACCCGCGGCGACACCGTCGACATCGCGGTACTCCCCTTCGACACCGAAGCCGCCGCAGCGGTCGCCGAAGAAGTCGCCAAGGCCGAATCCGCGGCGCGCACCGCCCAGTACCTGGACCTCGGCAAGAAGGCCGCGATCGGGCTGGCCGTGCTGATCTTCCTGCTCGTCCTGAAGAAGCGCAGCAAGGGCCGCACCACGGTGCAGGCCTACGCCAGTGACCTGCCCGACGCCGGCGGCGACAGCATGCTCCTGGCCGCCTCGACCCCGGCCGCGCTCACCGCCGGACCGTCCGCGGCACTGCCCGCGACCTCACCGGACCAGGCGGCGATCGACGCCGCCCAGTCCGCGGCCAACCGCGAACAGCTGCGCGACGAGGTCGCCAAACTCGTGCAGAACCAACCGGATGAGGTCGCCCAGGTGATCCAGGGCTGGCTGTCCCAGCGGCAGGGCTGAGCCATGCCCGCCGCCGCCGTCGGGGCCCTGAGCGGGCTGCGCAAGGCCGCCATCCTGCTGGTCCAGCTGGGCCGGGAGAAGGCCTCCGAGGTGATGGCGCAGCTGCCGGACCAGATGGTCGAGGACCTCACCGCGGAGATCGTCCGGCTGCGCGACGTCTCCCCCGCCGACGCCGACCTCGTCCTCGTCGAGGCCCGGGATTCCCTGACCAGCGCCTCCGGTCTCGGCCGTGGCGGCCTCGACCTCGCCAAACAGCTACTCGTCGAATCCCTCGGGGCCGACCGCGCCGACGAGATCATGGAACGGCTCGGCGCGACCCTCGCCGAAATGCCCTTCGAGGGGTTGCGCCGCGCCGACGCCCGACAGCTGCTCACCTTCCTCGCCGACGAGCACCCGCAGACCATCGCCCTCGTCCTGGCCCACCTGTCCCCGCAGCAGTCGGCGATCGTGCTGTCCGGATTCGACCAGAAACTGCAGGCCTCCATCGCGCACCGGATCGCCCTGATGGAACGGGCCAGCCCGGACGTCATCCGGATCGTCGAACGCGAACTGGACCGGCGGATGTCCACCGTGCTCGGCCCGCAGGAACTGTCCAGTGTCGGCGGGGTGGCCCCGCTCGTCGCGATCATCAACCGGGCCGACAGGTCCACCGAACGGATGATCCTCGAAGGGCTGGAAACGGTGAGCCCCGAACTGGCCGAACAGGTCCGGGCCCAGATGTTCATCTTCGAGGACATCACCACCCTCGACGACAAAGCCATCCAGCTCGTCCTGCGCAGCGTGGAAAGCAGCGACCTGGCCCTCGCGCTCAAGGGCGTCAGCTCCGCGGTGCGGGAGAAGATCATGCGCAACCTGTCCACCCGGGCGGCGGAGAACCTCTCCGAGGAGATCGAGCTGCTCGGACCGAAGCGACTGTCCGAGGTCGAGGAGGCCCAGGCCAAGGTCGTCACCGAGATCCGGGCCCTGGAACAGGCCGGCCAGATCGTCATCATGCGGGGCGGCGATGAGACCTTCGTCGACTGAGCCCACGCCCCGGCCGGGCCCGGTGGCCACCGGCCCCACCGACGACCTCATCCGGACCGCCGGCCAGCAGGACGGGGTGCGCCCGGTGAACTTCGACCGGCCCCTGTCCGGGCACGAACTCGGCTGGGCCGACCCCGTCGTCGCGCAACGGATCGCCGAGGAACGCCGGGCCGCCCGAGCCCAGGCACACAGCCTCGGCTACGCGGCGGGCTGGGCCGAAGGTCGCCGGGCCGCGGCCCGGGCCGAACAGGATGAGCGGGCCGAACGGGAACGCCGCAACGCCGAGGCGCTCGCCGAACAGTCCCGGGACGCGGTGCGGCTGCTCCGCGGACTCGCCGACGCCGTGCGGACCGCCGACCGGACCGCCGCACCCGCCTGGGAACAGGTCTCCGACATCCTCGCCGACGGGGTCCTCACCCTGGCCCGGGCGGTCCTCGACCGGGAACTCGACGCCGTCGACCACCCCACCGCGGCCGCGGTACGCGCCGCCCTGCACGGGCTCGGCGACGTCGGGGAGGTCGCCGTCCACGTCCATCCCGGGGAACTGGACCTGCTCACCCGGCTCGTCGGCGACGCGCTCCCGGACAAGGTGCGGCTGGTCGGTGACCCCGAGGTCGCCGCGGGGGCTGCGGTCGCCGCGGGACCCGCCCAGCGGCTGCGCTACGACCTTCCCGCGGCGCTCGCCCGGGCCGAGGAGGTGCTGCGTCGATGACCCCCGCCGCCCGCACCGCGGCCGCCGCCCGCGCCGAGGCCGGCCCGGGGCCCGGTCCCGCCGCAGGTCCCGGCCCGACCGGACCCCCGGTGCCCGTCCCGCAGGCGGTCACCGCGTTGGCCGGGCAGCTGCGGGTACGGCTGGACCGGGCCCGCGCCGCGGCCCGCCCCCTCGTCCAGGGCAGCGTGTCGGCCGTGGTCGGGCTCGGGGTCGAGGTCCGCGGGCTGCACGCCGGGGTCGGCGCCCAGGTCGAGGTGGCCACCGCCGCCGGACCACTGCCCGCCCAGGTCGTCTCGGTCCACGGGGACGGCGTCACCTGCATGCCGCTCGGCTCGACGAACGGGGTGTCCGCCGGTGACCCGGTCACCGCGACCGGTGACACCGTGCGCATCCCCGCCGGCCCCGGTCTGCTCGGCCGGGTCGTCGACGCCCTCGGCCGACCGCTCGACCCGGGCCCGGCCCCGACCGACGTCGAGGAGGTGCCGCTGGCCGCCGAGGCACCGAACCCGCTACACCGGCGACGGGTCCGGGCCGCCCTGCAGACCGGGGTGCGGGTGCTCGACACGCTGATCCCGGTCGGCACCGGGCAACGGATCGGGATCATGTCCGGTTCCGGGGTCGGCAAGTCCACCCTGCTCGGGATGGCGGTCCGCGGGACGTCCGCCCCGGTGCGGGTGGTCGCCCTGGTCGGCGAACGCGGCCGGGAGGTACGCGAGTTCCTGGAGGACATCCTCGACCCGGCGGCCCGGGCCCGCACCGTCGTCGTCGTCGCCACCGCCGACGACCCGCCGATGCTGCGGCTGACCGCGGCGTTCACCGCGACCCGGATCGCCAAATGGTTCCGCGACGCCGGGCAGGACGTCCTGCTCGTCGTCGACTCGGTGACCCGGGCGGCGATGGCGCAACGCGAGGTCGCGCTCGCCGCCGGGGAGGCCCCGGCCACCCGCGGCTACCCGGCGAGTGTGTTCGCCATGTTGCCGCGGCTGCTGGAACGTTCCGGGCCGGGCCCGGACGGCAGCATCACCGCGATGTACACCGTCCTCGTCGAGGGTGACGACCTGCAGGACCCGATCGGCGACGCGGTGCGCGGGATCCTCGACGGGCACGTCGTGCTGTCCCGGCAGCTGGCCACCGCCGGGCACTTCCCCAGCGTCGACGTGCTGGAGTCGATCTCCCGGGTGGAGCGGGCGGTACTCCCGCCGGAACGGCTCGCCCTCGCCGGCACCGCCCGCCGGTTGCTCGCCGCCTGGCGGGACGTCCACGAACTCGTCGAGGTCGGCGCCTACGCGGCGGGCAGCGACCCGGATGCCGACCTCGCCATCCAGCGACGACCGGCACTGCTCACCTTCCTCCGGCAGTCCCCCGACGAGGTCGTTCCGGCGGCGACGTCCTGGGGCCTGCTCGCCGCCGCCGTCCAGGGAGGTGAGCCGCGATGACCGCCCCCGCCTTCCGGCTCGCCGTCGTCGAACGGTTGCGGGCCGCACAACTCACCAACGCCGAACACGCCCTCGCCCGGGCCCGCGCGGAACTCGACGAGGCCCGGGAGCACCGGCGTGCCCTCGGCGCGCAGCTCCTCGGCTGCACCCCCGACGGTCCCGGGACCGGATCCGCCGGGTGGACAACCGGAGCGGCGACCGGGCTGGCAGCCGGACGGGTGGCCGCCGAATTCCTCGCCACCGGGCAGCGCCGGGAGCAGCTGCGCGAGCGGATCGCCGCAGCCGATACCCGGCTGTCCGAACTCGGCGCGCAGGCCGAACAGGCCCGGCAGGCCTGGGTGGCGGCCCGGGCCCGGCTCCGGGCGGTGGAAGCACTGCACGAGCGACACCGGGTGGCCATCCGCCGGGAACGGGACCGGCGGGACCAGCGCACGACCGACGACCTCGCCGCCCTCCGGCACGGCGCCACCGGGCACGACCTCACCACCCGCCAGGTCGCCGGGCCACGCACCGCCGGGCCGGGCACCGGCGGGACCGGCACCGGCGGC